>JANNRU010000571.1:0-1769 GCA_031401755.1 Acidobacteriota bacterium
GCCGATGCCACGGCTCACATCATCGAAAACCCGTTCGCGCCGGCCTGGATCGATCACCGTGTGATCGTGACGTTCGTTCTCTTGCTGATTCTCGGCGCGATTTTCCTGCGCGGCTTCCAGGAAGCGATCAGCCTCGCGGTGATTCTCGTCATTTCGTTCCTGCTACTCAACGCGCTGGTGATCGGTCGGGGCCTCTATGAGATCGCGACGCACCCGCAGGTGTTCGAGCAGTGGCGCGATGCCCTGTTGGCGACGCCGCTCCACGGCAACCCAGCGACGATCCTGATCGTGGCCCTGCTCGTCTTTCCGAAGCTCGCTCTGGGACTCTCCGGATATGAGACCGGCGTCGCCGTCATGCCGCTCGTCCGCGGCGAACAGGATGACGATCCGGAGCGCCCCGCCGGACGGATCCGGAACACTCGCAAGCTTCTGGTGACGGCCGCCTTGATCATGAGCGTGGCACTCCTCGGCAGCAGCGTCGTCACGACGTTGCTCATCGCGCCCGAAGAGTTCGCTCCGGGCGGCGAAGCCAACGGACGGGCGCTGTCGTTCCTGTTCCACCAGTTCTTCGGCGACCGGTTCGGAACCGTCTACGACCTGAGCACGATCGCGATTCTCTGGTTCGCCGGCGCTTCCGCGCTAGCGGGTTTGTTGAATCTGGTCCCTCGATACCTTCCACGGTACGGAATGGCGCCCGAGTGGGCTCGGGCGACCCGGCCGCTGGTCCTGATTCTCACCGGGATCACACTGCTGATCACCTGGATCTTCGATGCCGATGTCGACGCGCAGGGTGGAGCGTACGCAACGGGAGTCCTCGTTCTGATGACCTCGGCGTCGATCGCGGCGACGCTCTCGGTCTGGACCGTTCACTGGAAGCGGTACGCCTTCATGGTGATCACCCTAACCTTCGTCTACACAACGATCGAGAACATCCGCGAGCGCCCCGAAGGCATCAAGATCGCGTCGATCTTCATCATCACCATCGTGCTGACCTCCTTCGCCTCGCGCGTCGTTCGCTCGACCGAGCTGAGGATCACCAGCGTCGTGCTGGATGACGCGGCGAGACAGATTCTCGCCGAGGCGGCCCGGGGCACGATCCGGATCGTGGCCAATCGACCCGATCGCGGGGTCGAATCCGAGTATCGCGCCAAGGAGCGCGACGCACGGCAAGACCATCACATCCCGGCCGGTGAGTCGATCCTGATTCTTGAGGTCAAGCCCGGTGACGCATCGGAATTCAAGAATGCCTTGCATGTGCGGGGGGTCCGCATCGGCCCTCACCGCCTGCTGCGCTGCGAGAGCCCGGCGGTCCCCAATGCCATCGCCGCCCTGCTGATGCACGTCCGCGACCAGACCGGCCAGATCCCGCACGTCTATTTCGGCTGGACCGAGGGGAACCCGATCGCCTACGTCTTCAAGTTCATCGCTTTCGGGGAGGGCGATACGGCCCCCGTGACCCGGGAAGTCCTGCGCCAAGCGATCGCCGAGCCCGAGCGCCGCCCGCGCGTCCACGTCGGCTGACCCGCCCGCTTTCAATTTCGAAATCGTCCGGCCGGGAAATCCCTAGACTCACGCGCCGGCATCCCTATATTCGAGGGTGAAACACGCCGTCTGCGTAGCCGAGGTCCAGATGATCCCGCTGACACGACTCAACGGACAGGAAATCGCGCTCAATTGCGACTTGATCGAGTCGGTCGAGGCCACGCCCGACACGACCGTGCGCATGATCTCAGGGCACTGCATTCTGGTTCTCGAACCCGTCGGCGAGG
>JANNRU010000572.1:0-7406 GCA_031401755.1 Acidobacteriota bacterium
AGATGGTGATGCCGGGTGATAACGTGACCATCGAGGTGACGTTGCACACGCCGATCGCCATGGTCAAGGGCTTGAAATTTGCGATCCGCGAGGGCGGCCGCACGGTCGGAGCCGGAACCGTCACCGAGATCCTCGAGTGACGCGGACGTCGGATGATTGGGCGCGGCGCTCGGTTCCCTGCAGTCGGAGAAACTAGATCATGCGCGAGAACGTGACCTTGAATTGCGGCGACTGCAAGCGCCGCAACTACGCGACGACGAAGAACAAGAAGAAAACGACAACCAAGCTCGAGTTCCGAAAATACTGTCGGTTCTGCCGCAAGCACACTCCGCATAAAGAAGGCCGCTGAGTTCAGCGGGCCGAGGAGAGAAGCGAAACCGTGGATTGGTACAGGCGACTGAAGGTATTTCTGGCCGAAGTTTGGGTGGAGCTCAAGAAAACCACCTGGCCGGGGCGGAAAGAGGTCTACGGAACGACCGTCGTCGTGATCGTGACCGTATTGGTGTGTGCGTTCTACCTGTTGATCGTCGATCTACTCCTCTCCTCCGGAATGAACTTCCTATTAAGAGGATTTCGCTGATGACCGGTGATGAAGTGCACGGTTCGCAACCGGTCGTGGCACGCTCTGGCGGGCCGACGGCGGATGGCCCGCCGATGCACTGGTTCATCGTCCACACCTATTCCGGATTCGAGGCCAAGGTCCGTGAGAGCTTGAAACAGCGGGTCGAAGCGATGGGTTTGAATAGCGAGATCGCGGAGATCCTCGTTCCGACCGAAGAAGTGGTAGAGATCCGCGACGGCAAACGAACGCGGTCGACGCGAAAGTTTTTTCCGGGTTACGTCCTGGTCCGCATGGTGATGTCGGACAACGCCTGGCATGTCGTCAAGAGCACGCCGAAGGTGACGGGCTTCATCGGGACCGGGAATCGCCCGGTGCCTCTCAGCGAGGCCGAGGTGGCCCGGATCATCAACCAGATCTCGGTCGCCGCGGAGAAGCCGACTCCGAAGGTCGAATTCACGATCGGCGACAATGTCCGTATCGTCGATGGCCCATTCAGTAATTTCACCGGGCAGGTGGAAGAGGTCAATGAAGACCGCTCCACGCTCAAGGTTTCGGTCACCATTTTCGGGCGTTCAACGCCTGTCGAACTCGGATTTCTGCAGGTCGAGCGGACCTGAAGCGGGCGACGCCGTACGGTCGACTGGGGTTTCGAGCACGGATCCGTTGGAGAAGTTTCATGGCTAAAAAAGTCGTCGGGCAAGTCAAGCTGCACATCCCCGCCGGGAAAGCGACGCCGGCACCGCCGGTAGGTCCCGCCCTCGGTCAACAGGGTGTGAACATCATGGACTTCTGCAAGGCGTTCAACGCCCGTACGGCGAAGGGCGCGGGCATGATTACCCCCGTCGTGATCACCGTCTATCAGGATCACTCCTACACCTTCATTACGAAGACTCCGCCAGCGTCGGTGCTGCTGGCGAAGGCCGCTGGGGTTGCAAAGGGCTCAGGTGTTCCAAACCGAGACAAGGTCGGCAAGGTCACCCGCTCGCAGGTTGAAGAGATCGCTCGAACGAAACTCGAGGATCTGAACTGCGAGTCGATCGACGCCGCGGTAAAGATCGTCGAGGGCAGTGCGCGATCGATGGGGATCGAAGTCGTCGGCTGAGGTGCGCCTGAGGCGCTCGAGCGGAGAGAAAAAATGGCTGGGCACGGGAAAAAGTATCTTGCAGCACGAAAAGCGGTCGACGAACGGCTCTACGATGTCGTGGGCGCGGTTCAGGTCGTGCGGAGTGCGGCGTTCGCGAAGTTTGACGAAACCGTCGAGATCTCCGTCCGCCTAGGCGTCGACCCGAAGCATGCCGACCAGATGGTGCGCGGCACGGTCGTCTTGCCCCACGGCACCGGACGCACAAAACGGGTGCTCGTGATCGCAGGTGGCGACAAAGTGAAGGACGCCGAGGCCGCCGGCGCCGACCACGTGGGTGGAGCGGAGCTGGTCCAAAAAATCCAAGAGGGCTGGGTGGACTTCGACGCAGTCATCGCCACGCCGGACATGATGCGAGAAGTGGGCAAGCTTGGAAAAGTTCTCGGTCCGCGCGGCTTGATGCCGAACCCGAAGACGGGCACAGTCACGTTCGAGGTCGGGAACGCGGTGCGAGAGATCAAGGCTGGCAAAGTCGAATTTCGAGTCGACAAGACGGCGATCATCCACGTGCCCTTCGGTAAACTGTCGTTCGAAGACGACAAACTCGTCGATAACGCCAACTCGCTCTTGGCGGCGATCGTTCGCGCCAAGCCTGCCGCAGCGAAAGGTAAATATGTCCGTTCGATCGCGATATCGTCGACGATGGGCCCGGGGGTCAGACTCGACCCGGCGATCGTCGAGACCAAGCCCTGAGGTGTGACGTGAAACGCAGCGAAAAAGTGGGAGTCGTCGAGGAGTTGGCGGGGCGATTTCGATCGCACCCGCACGCCGTGCTGGTCTCCTTCACGGGGCTCCGAGCGAACCAGGCCAATGACCTCAGGCGCAAGCTGTCCCGAGCCGGTGGAAGCTACCGCGTAATCCAGAATCGCCTCGCGCGGCGGGCGGCGAGCGGGACGCCAGTCGAGGTTTTGAGCGAGCGATTCGCCGGCCCCTGCGGATTGGCGACGCACGAGACGGATCCGGTCGCGCTGGCCAAGACGCTGGTCGATTTCGTGAAGGACAACCCACAGCTCGACGTCATCGCCGGGCTGGTGGATGGGCGCGACGTCATCGATGCAGCCGGGGTGAAGCAGCTTTCGGCGCTGCCCGGCCTCCAGGAGTTGCGTGCGCAGCTTCTCGCGCTGATCCAGACGCCGGCCACGATGATCGTGCGTCTCGTCGGGACGCCAGCGACACAGATGGCGCGGGTGATCGATGCCCGCCGCGAGAAGCTGGAGGGCGGAAGCGATTGACGACCCGCGGGCGGGTACTTGAACGGATGGATAGCACGAACGAATAACCACGGTGACGCGGCGAGACCGCGCACCGATCCGAGAAGACGGAGGATCGAGGCGATGGCGAATCTGGATACGTTGGCCGAATCATTGAGTTCGCTGACTGTGATGGAGGCGGCGAACCTGGTCAAGATGCTCGAAGAGAAATGGGGCGTGTCGGCCGCCGCCCCCATGGCGATCGCTGCCGGTGGCGCCGCCCCGGCGGCCGCAGCCGTGGAGGAGCAGACCGAGTTCACGGTCACCCTCACCGAGGTCGGCGCGAAGAAGATCAACGTGATCAAAGCCGTCCGCGAGGTGACCAGTCTCGGCCTCAAGGAGGCCAAGGATCTCGTCGATGGTGCGCCGAAGCCGATTAAGGAAGGCGTGACCAAGGACGAGGCGGCCGAGATCAAGAAGAAGTTCGAGGCCGAGGGCGCGAAGGTCGAGATCAAGTAGGCCGGGCGGGGCTCGGTGGACGACGCGGTCAGCGATCGCTTCCAAAGGGTGGAGGCACGTCCCGTGTATGCGTCACCCCGTGCCCGCGGACAGGCCGACCGCCATTCGGGCCCGTACACCCTCGACGGTGTGCGGGTTCCACGTTTCAACACGATAGAGGGAGCCACGCGAGATGCCTGAGACCCTCACGCCGGGGGCCCGACGACGGGCCGACTTCTCTCGGATCGGGACCGTGATCCCGATCCCGAACCTGATCGAAGTGCAGGCGCGCTCGTACGAGCGTTTCTTGCAGATGCACGTCGCTCCCGCCGACCGGGACAATACCGGCCTCCAGGCGGTGTTCCGCTCTGTTTTCCCGATTCGGGATTTCCGTGAGACTTGCTCGCTCGAGTTCGTCGACTACACGATCGGCAATTGGGAGTGTAAGTGCGGTGTGCTTCAGGGGATCGAGCACCTGCGCAGCGAGTGCCAATCCTGCGGACATAGGCTGATCGCCGCCGATGCCCGGGTCGGCCAGATGACTTGCGGAAACTGTGGCAACGAGACACAGGTCAAGATCCGAGACTGCGACGAATGCGGAGAGCCTGTCGCGCTGCAGTTCAAATACGACGTCAATGATTGTCAGGAGCGTGGTCAGACTTTCACGGTACCGCTCAAAGTGACGATCCAGCTGGTCGTCTACGACAAGGATCCCGACACCGAAGCCAAGAGCATTCGTGACATCAAGGAGCAGGAGGTCTATTTCGGCGAGATCCCGATGCTCACCGACAACGGGACCTTCATCGTCAACGGTACCGAGCGAGTCATCGTCAGCCAGCTTCATCGAAGTCCCGGCGTCTTTTTCCAGGCGGACCCGGCACGAACGACCTACATGGCCAAGGTGATTCCCTACCGCGGCTCGTGGGTCGAGTTCGAGACCGACACCAAGAACATCCTGCACGTTCGAATCGACCGCAAGCGGAAGTTCCCGGCCACGGTCTTCCTGCGCGCCTTGGGCTACGAAGACGATGCATCGATCCTGCGCTCGTTCTATGAGCCGTGTCGTGTCCGGAACGTGGGCGGCGAATGGGAGTTCGCGGTCGGCCCGGCGCTCGTCGGTCGGCGGGCCCGGAACTCGGTCGAGGCCGGCAAGAGTGGGGAGATCCTGAAAAAGGGACGCCGAATCCGCGAAGAGCAGATCGACGAACTCCGTCGAGCCAAACTTGAGTGGGTTGGAGTCGCCGTCGCCGAGATGGAGGGCGCCTACAGTCTTGGCGACTTAGCCGACCCGGAGACCGGAGAGCTCCTCGCTGAGGCCGGTGTCCCGCTGACCGCCGAGATTCTCGAAAAGGTGGTCGGGGTTGGTATCTCAGAGCTGGAAGTGATTTTTCCGGATCGCGAAGAGGTCGGCGGGACGTTACTGGAAACGCTGGCGAAAGACACGGTCAAGACGCAGAACGAGGCGCTGATCGAGATCTATCGACGGATGCGGCCCGGCGATCCCCCGACGCTCGACTCGTCACGATCCCTGTTCAATAGCATGTTCTTCGATCCCAGCCGCTACGACTTTTCTCGAGTCGGCCGGCTGAAGTTCAATACCAAACTCTACGGCATCTCCGACACGCAATGGCCGGATCAGGCGCGCGAGCGTTGGAGTCGCAACGAGGACCGTACGCCGACTCGTGAAGATTTTCACGCGGTGCTCAGCTACTTGTTGAAGCTCAAGCACGGCGTGGGCCGTCTCGATGACATCGATCACTTGGGCAATCGCCGCGTTCGCAGTGTGGGCGAACTCTTGGAGAACCAGTTCCGCATCGGTTTGGTTCGGATGGAACGGGCGATCAAAGAGAAGATGTCCGTCTACCAGGAGATCACCACGGCGATGCCGCACGATCTGATCAACGCCAAACCGGTGATGGCGGCAATTCAGGAATTCTTCGGCTCGAGCCAGTTGTCCCAGTTCATGGACCAGACCAACCCACTCTCCGAGGTCACGCACAAACGGCGCCTGTCGGCACTCGGACCGGGGGGGTTGTCCCGCGAACGCGCCGGCTTCGAGGTTCGCGACGTACATCCGACTCACTACGGCCGGATATGTCCGATTGAGACTCCGGAGGGTCCGAACATTGGTCTGATCTCGTCTCTTTCGAGCTACGCTCGGATCAACGACTACGGTTTCATCGAGTCGCCCTACCGAAAGGTCGATGCAGGTAGGGTCGTCGATTACGTTCGCTTGGTGCGAACCGGACAGAGCGCCTACAAGTTGCACGAAGTCGTTCCGGCCGACGAGTTTGCCAAAGAGGCCACGCGGATCGCTGCAACGGGAAGCGCACCGCCTGTCGCGGTCGCGCATTCGTTCTATCTCGCAGCCTGGGAAGAGGATCGCTCGGTCATCGCGCAGGCAAACGCCAAGCTGTCGGCCGACGGATCCTTCGCCAACGAGCGGGTCAACGCCCGAACCGCCGGTGAGTTCAAGCTCGTTCCGCGGGAAGATGTCGGATACATCGACGTTTCCCCGAAGCAGTTGGTCTCCGTCGCTGCGGCCCTGATCCCGTTTCTTGAGAACGATGACGCGAACCGTGCATTGATGGGCTCCAACATGCAGCGGCAGGCCGTGCCCCTTCTGCGGCCGAAAGCGCCGCTCGTCGGCACCGGAATGGAGGCGATCACCGCACGGGACTCGGGGTCGGTCGTGACCTGTCGCCGCTCCGGTATCGTCGACGTGGTCGACTCACAGCGAATCATCGTCCGCGTCGGCGCCGAAGGGCGCGAAGATTTCGGCGCAGATATTTACTCGTTGACCAAATTCCGCCGCTCGAACCAGAACACCTGTATCAATCAGCGGCCGCTCGTTCGCGAGGGGCTGCGCGTGGAAGCAGGGCAAGTCTTGGCCGACGGACCCTGTACCGAGCAGGGCGAACTGGCCCTTGGCCGAAACATCCTCGTCGCCTTCATGCCCCTGGCGCGGCTACAACTTCGAGGATGCGATTCTGGTCTCAGAGAAACTGGTCCGCGAAGACTCCTATACCTCGATTCACATCGAGGAGTTCGAGATCGAGGCCCGGGATACCAAGCTCGGCCCGGAAGAGATCACTCGCGACATTCCGAACGTCTCCGAGGAGTTTCTGAAGGACCTAGACGAAGCCGGCGTAATCCGGATCGGGGCGCCGGTCAAGCCGGGGGACATTCTCGTCGGCAAGGTTACGCCCAAGGGCGAAACCCAACTGACGGCAGAAGAGAAACTGCTGCGTGCGATCTTCGGCGAAAAGGCCGGTGACGTGCGCGATGCGTCGCTCACCTGCCCGCCGGGCATCGAAGGCACAGTCGTGGACGTGAAGGTCTTCACCCGCAAAGGTCAGGACAAAGACGTTCGCAGCATGGCAATCGAAGCGGCAGAAGAAGAGAAGCTGCGCAAGAACCTCGGCGACGAAATTCGTATTGTCGAAGAGGAACGCAACAAGCGCGTGGCTGAACTGCTCGACGGTCGCAAGGTCGAAGCAGATCTCGTTTACCGCAATGTGGTCGTCGCCGAGAAAGGCACGAAGCTGACGCGCGCGATGGTCGCCGGCATGGACATTCACGCGCTCAAGAAAATCGAAGTCAGCGGCGCACGCGATGTGGCCGCCGAAATCAAAGACCTTGAGGCGCGTACCGAACGTCAGATTGCGATTCTCGAACATCTTTACAACGAGAAGATCGACAAGATTCGCAAAGGTGACGAGCTCTCGCCGGGCGTCATTAAGATGGTCAAGGTCTTTGTTGCCATGAAGCGTAAGCTGTCAGTCGGCGACAAGATGGCCGGACGCCACGGTAACAAAGGCGTCATCGCGCGCATCCTGCCCGAAGAGGATATGCCTTATCTGCCTGACGGAACGCCGGTCGAGATTGTACTCAACCCGCTCGGCGTGCCTTCGCGTATGAACGTGGGGCAGATTCTCGAAACCCACTTGGGTTGGGCGGCGAAGGTGCTGGGCTTCACTTACGCGACGCCGGTCTTTGACGGTACGCCGGAAAG
>JANNRU010000573.1:0-7554 GCA_031401755.1 Acidobacteriota bacterium
AGATGGTGATGCCGGGTGATAACGTGACCATCGAGGTGACGTTGCACACGCCGATCGCCATGGTCAAGGGCTTGAAATTTGCGATCCGCGAGGGCGGCCGCACGGTCGGAGCCGGAACCGTCACCGAGATCCTCGAGTGACAATCAGTTTGAGAACTAAGGCCAGCGGCGGGGTGAACGAGCGATGATGAACGAGAAAATCCGAATACGACTCAAGGCCTACGACCATCGAATCCTCGATCAATCGGCCACGGAGATCGTCGACACAGCGCGTCGGACTGGCGCACACGTCGCGGGGCCGATTCCGCTGCCGACCACCTGTAACCGATGGACGGTATTGCGTTCGCCGCACGTGGACAAGAAATCACGGGAACAGTTCGAAATTCGGACCCACAAGCGGCTTCTCGACATCCTTCAGCCGACCCCAGAGACGGTGGATGCCTTGATGAAACTCGACCTCCCCGCCGGCGTGGATGTCGAGATCAAAGCGTTCGGCCCGACCAAAGTCTGAGCGGCGAGCGTTCGAGTCGTACGGGGAGATCGGAAATGGTTGAAGGCATGATTGGAAAGAAACTCGGAATGACGCAGGTCTTCGCGACCGATGGAACCGTTACGCCGGTCACGGTCATCGAGGCGGGTCCGTGCGTGGTGCTGCAGCTGCGAACCCCCGAACGCGACGGTTACGCCGCGGTCCAACTCGGCTGGGTCGACCCCCGAGCCGCCAGACACGCGACCAAGGCGGACAAGGGCCACCATGCCAAGGCCGGTGTTCCGCCCACACGGCACCGCCGTGAATTTGCTCTGTTGCCCGACGCCTCGGTCAAGCCCGGGGATCCCATCTCCGTCGGCATCTTCGACGGCGTGGGCAAGGTCGACGTCATCGGCACATCGAAGGGCAAGGGATTCCAAGGCGTCATGCGACGCCACAACTTCCGCGGCGGTCGGGCGAGCCACGGCTCGATGTTTCATCGCGCTCCGGGCTCGATCGGCTCGTCGTCATTCCCGTCTCGCGTCTTCAAGGGCATGCGCGCGCCCGGACACATGGGTTCCGACAGGATCACCGCCAAGAACCTAGATGTGGTTCGCATCGTGGCGGAACGAAACCTCTTGCTCGTTCGAGGATCCGTTCCCGGTGCCGTGGGTTCGATGGTCCTGATCCGGAAATCCAAACAGGCGAAGGCCTGAACCGGAGGATGGCAGTCATGCCTCAAATAGAAGTGCGAAACTGGAAGAACGAGAAGGTCCGCACGTTGGACCTCGCGTTTCTTGACTACCCGTCAAAACCCCACCTCGTCTACGAGGCGGTCTGCGCCTATCAGGCCGCCGGCCGGGCGGGAACCCACAAGACCAAAAACCGCCGTGAGGTCTCCGGAGGAACGAAAAAGCTTTGGAAGCAGAAACACACCGGACGTGCGCGAATGGGAGACAATCGGTCGCCCCTTTGGCGTCACGGCGGAACGATCCAGGGGCCGGTCCCGCGCGACTACTCGTGGAACATGCCGAAGCGAATGCGCCGCAACGCCCTTCGTGCGGTGTTGGCGGAGAAGTTTCGTGACGGCCAGCTCGTGTGCATCGATCGTTTCGAGATCGGTTCACACAAGACCAAGGATCTCGAGAGCGCGCTGCGCGACGGACTCGGACTGCGTGGCCGGGCCTTGCTGCTTCCTCTGGACGACGAAAAGAACCTGATGATTGCCGCCGGCAATAATCCGAATGTGTGCGTCGTGAGGGTTCTCGGTGTGGGCATCGTCGAGATGTTGGATAGCGCCACGGTCGTCGCTTCCGAAGCCGCGCTTCGTCGTTTGGAAGAGGTGTTGTCGCAATGAAGCATCCCGGTGACATCATCGTTGCGCCGCTGATCACGGAGAAGTCGACCAAACTCCGCGAGAAGGGCAGCGTTTATTGTTTTCGCGTCCATCCACGGGCGAATAAGATCGAAATCGCGCGAGCGATCGAGATCCTGTTCGGTGACGGCGAGGTGAAGGTCGCCGACGTGCGGACGATGAACCTCCAGGGGAAGACCAAGCGAATGGGGCGCTTCACGGGTCGACGGCCCGACTGGAAAAAAGCGTGGGTTCGGCTGGCCTCAGATTCCAAGGAAATCGAAGTATTCGAGAACCCGTAGTGGCTTTCTGCGCTTGGGCGCGAACGACTACTGAGGACCGATTGACATGGCGATAAAAATCTACAAGGCGACGAGCGCAGGGCGGCGTGGCATGAGCCAATTCGTCAATCCTGATCGCGCCAAGGACAATAGTCCTCACGAGCCGCTCCTTGCTCCGCGAAACCGAACGGGAGGCCGCGACAATCGCGGACTGATCGCGGTTCGACACAAGGGGGGCGGGCACAAGCGCCGTTACCGGATTATCGATTTCAAGCGCGATAAGGTCGGCATCTCGGCTACGGTCGAGCGAATCGAATACGATCCCAATCGTTCCGCAGACATAGCCCTGTTGTGCTACTCGGACGGGGAGCGTCGCTATATTCTCGCGCCGCAGGGTCTGACGACCGGTGCGACCGTTCTGGCATCACCCGAGGCCGATATCAA
The DNA here is from genome assembly GCA_031401755.1 of Acidobacteriota bacterium. GTDB lineage: Bacteria > Acidobacteriota > Polarisedimenticolia > Polarisedimenticolales > Polarisedimenticolaceae > JANNRU01. The sequence continues at coordinate 2,548 of JANNRU010000573.1, forward strand.
GCCGGGAAACGCGATGCCGATGTCGGTCATCCCTCAAGGGACCACGGTGCACAACGTCGAGTTGCAACCCGGAAAGGGTGGGCAGATCGGCAGATCGGCCGGAGCCGGCGTGCAAATCGTCGCTCGCGAGGGGCGGTACGCATTGCTGCGCATGCCGTCAGGTGAGATGAGACGGGTGTTGATCGCCTGCTGGGCCACGATCGGCCAGGTCGGTAATCTCGAGCATGAGAACGAAAAGATCGGTAAGGCCGGCCGCAAGCGTTGGATGGGAGTTCGACCCACCGTACGCGGCGTCGCGATGAATCCGGTCGACCACCCTCACGGCGGCGGTGAGGGGAAAACCTCGGGAGGACGACATCCCGTGACGCCTTGGGGCGTTCCAACCAAGGGCAAAAAGACTCGAAACAACCCGCGAACCGACAGTTTCATCGTTCGTCGGCGAAAGTAGCCGGGAGGCGCTCAGACCATGGCTCGCTCAGTCAGCAAGGGACCGTTTGTCGATGCCCATCTGCAGAAGAAGGTCGACGACCTAAACAAGCGTTCCGACAAAAAGGTGATCAAGACCTGGTCACGTCGGTCCACGGTCACCCCCGACATGGTCGGGCACACCATGGCCATCCATAACGGTAAAAAATTTATCCCGGTCTACTTGACCGAAAACATGGTCGGGCACAAGTTGGGCGAGTTCGCCGCCACACGGACTTTCAAGGGCCACTCTGCGCGTGGTGGAACCACCACGGCGGCGTGATGGGTCGAACCATGGAGGCAAGACGATGAAATCCAGTGCGACCTTGCGCCATCTGGGCGTGTCCGCGCAAAAAACGCGTTTGGTCGTCGACCAAGTGCGGGGTCGGGAAGTCGGCGAAGCTCTGTCTCTCCTGCGCTTTTCTCCGAAACGCGTCGCGCGGGACGTCGAGCGCCTGATGAAGTCGGCGGTGGCCAATGCACAGACGAAGCATCTCGGGATCGACGTCGATAAGCTTTACGTCGCTCGTGCGGTGGTCAACGAAGCCCCGACCGTCAAACGCTCCCGCGCGAACAGCATGGGGCGAGTCTTCCGCATCTTGAAGCGGGCTTGTCACGTCACGATCGATCTGGACCTGGCGGGCAAGCGGCCGGCGAGGGGAGGCAAGTAGTCGTGGGACAGAAAGTTCATCCTTTCGGCTTCCGCATCGGGTTCAACAAGACCTGGCGTTCCCGCTGGTACGCGGAAAAGAAGTACTCTGAGTTGCTGCACGAAGATCTGGCGCTGCGCCGCGACCTGAAGGCGCGGCTGGGACACGCGGGGGTTTCGGTCATCGACGTCGAGCGCGCCGCGAATAAACTCAAGGTCAACATTCATACGTCGCGCCCCGGAATCATCATCGGCAGGAAAGGCGTCGAGGTCGACCGCCTGAAAGACCAGATCCGTAAGCAGACCGGTCGAGAAGTCTTCATCAATATCCTTGAGATCGACAAGCCCGAGATCGAAGCGCAACTCGTTGCCGAATCGATCGGCATGCAACTGGTCAAGCGTGTCGCCTTCAGACGAGCAATGCGAAAGGCGGTCGAATCGGCTCAGCGTTTCGGGGCCAAAGGGATCAAGGTCCGCGTGAGCGGCCGTTTGGGCGGATCCGAGATCGCGCGGACCGAGTGGTACCTGGAAGGCCAGTTGCCCCTGCACACTCTTCGCTCGGATATCGATTACGGGTTTGCGGAAGCTCAGACGACCTACGGCGTAATCGGGGTCAAGGTCTGGATTTACCGCGGAGAACTTCGCGGTCTCCAAGGGGCGGAGGAGGCACGGCGCTGAGCGCCGGCCGGGAGAATTGTCATGTTGATGCCGAGTAAGGTCAAATTCCGCAAGCAGCAGCGTGGGCGGAGAAGCGGAAAGGCGAATACCGGCGCCACGGTCAGTTTCGGAGACTTCGGTCTGAAGGCGATGGAGTGCGCGTGGGTTACCGCCCGCCAGATCGAGGCGAGCCGTGTGGCCATGACTCGCTTTGTCAAGCGCGGGGGGAAGATTTGGGTTCGGATATTCCCCGACAAGCCGATCACCAAGAAGCCTACCGAGGTTCGAATGGGCAAGGGTAAGGGCGCCCCGGAAGCCTGGGTTGCGGTGATCAAGCCTGGAAGAGTTCTGTTCGAAATGGAAGGCGTCGACGAGACGACCGCGCGCGAAGCCATGCGGCTCGCCGCTCACAAGCTGCCGATGAAGACCCGGTTCGTCAGCCGCCACAACTTGTAGGCCCGGGCGAGGAGTGTTGGGGATGCCACGGGATATGAAAAAATTGCGAGAGATGAATGTCGAGAGTCTCACCGCTGAAGCCACGGCGATTCGTGACGAGATCTGGAAGCTGCGATTGCAGCGAGCAACCGGGCAGCTCGAGGGACCGCGACGGATCGTCGCGGCACGACGAGACTTGGCCAGGGTGCTGACGTTACGGCGCGCCGCAGAGCTGGCGTCGCAGAGCGGAGGTTTTCGATGAGCAGCGAAACTGCACCGGACGAGGTCGCGCGCCGCCGCGCTTCGCGGGTCGGCGTTGTCGTCTCGGACAAGATGGACAAGTCGGTGGTCGTACGAGTGGACCGGACCTTTGGCCACCCGCTCTACAAGCGATACATCGGCAAGTCCTCGCGCTTCCTGGCCCACGACGAAGCCAATACATGCAAGGTCGGCGATACGGTCGAGATCGTCGAATCCCGGCCGCTATCGGCCCACAAGCGATGGCGAGTCCGGCGTGTCGTCCGCGCGGGAGTCGCGGCGGTCTCTGAGACCGGAACACCGAACGCCGGGGGAGTGAGCCGATGATTCAGATGCAATCGATCCTCACGGTCGCCGACAATTCCGGCGCGAGGAAGATTTTCTGCATTCACCTGTTGGGCGGGTCGAAGGGCCAGTACGCTCGCATCGGCGATGTGATTACGGCGAGCGTCAAAGAAGCCGCGTCCGACGGAAACGTCAAGAAGGGCCAGGTCGTGAAGGCCGTGATCGTCAGGACCGTCCGACCGTTTCGGCGGCGCGACGGTTCGTATATCCGATTTGACGAAAACGCCGCCGTCCTGATCAACACCGAGCGGGAGCCGATCGGGACGCGCGTCTTCGGGCCGGTGGCTCGCGAGCTGCGTGATAAGAAGTTCATGAAGATTGTGTCGTTGGCTCCGGAAGTCCTCTGATCCGAGAGGGGCGAGGAAAGTCGAGATGAGCAGGGCAAGGATAAAGAAAGGTGAGATGGTCATCGTGATCACCGGCAAGGACCGGGACCTCGATACTCCTCGCCGCGTCCTAGAAGTCAATCCTAGCGAGGAACGGGTGCTCGTCGAGGGCGTCAACATGATCAAGCGCCACTCGCGTCCGAACCCGCAGAGAAACATCAAGGGCGGCATTCTCGAGCGCGAGGCTCCGGTTCATCTATCGAACGTGATGCCGGTCGATCCGGAGACAAAGCGCCCCACGCGCGTCGGTTGCGCAAAACTCGAAGACGGCCGCAGGGTCCGCGTTGCTCGCCGGAGCGGCGCGATGCTCGATAAGTGAACGGGTAGCGAAAGGACGAGTCATGGGCAGGTTGCACGATCGATACAAAAAAGAAGTGGCGCCGGAACTGCAAAAGCGTTTCGGATATTCGTCGCCAATGGCGGTGCCGCGAGTGGAAAAAGTTGTGCTGAACATGGGCGTGGGCGACGCGACCTCTGACGCGAAGTTAATCGATCAGGCGCTGGACGAGCTCGCGACCATCAGCGGTCAGAAGCCGGCGGTACGCAAGGCGAAGAAGTCGATCGCGAATTTCAAGCTCCGCGCGGGGATGCCGATCGGGTGCATGGTCACCCTGCGGTCGCAACGGATGTGGGAGTTCCTGGAGCGCCTGTTCTCGCTGGCACTGCCCCGGGTGCGCGACTTCCGCGGGGTCTCGCCTAAGGGCTTCGACGGTCGGGGTAATTACACGCTCGGAATCAAGGAGCAGTTGATTTTTCCCGAAATCAATTTGGCCAAGATCCAGAAGGTCAAGGGACTGAACATTAGTATCGTGACGACGGCGAGGACCGATGAAGAGGCGCGCAGCCTGCTCGATGGTCTTGGCATGCCGTTTCGCAAGTAAGCGGAGACGAAGAGATGGCAACGAAGGCCTGGGTCGCAAAATCACGCCAGAAACTCAAGTTCGCCGTCAGGCAGCACAACCGGTGCAATCGATGCGGGCGCGCTCGTGGGTTCTTGAGGAAGTTCAAACTGTGCCGAATCTGTTTCCGGGGTCTCGCTCTGAATGGCGAATTGCCGGGCGTGACGAAGGCCAGTTGGTAATCGTAGAGGCCCGCGGACGCGGGCAAAGGGGTAACGCGGGATGGCGATGACGGATCCAATTTCCGATCTACTGACGCGAATCCGGAACGCGCAGCGCGCTCGGCATAAAACGCTTACGGTTCCTGCTTCGACGATCAAGTCGGCGATCGTTCGGTTGCTGGTCCAGTCCGGCTACCTGGCAGGTTTTCGGATCGCACCTGTTTCGGTCGGTCACGCGATTGAGATCGATCTGAAATATGGGCGCGACGGTAAGGGCGCGATTACCGGGATCGAGCGCGTCAGTCGACCGGGTCGGCGAGTCTACTGCGGAAAGGCAGAGATTCCAACCGTGTTGAACGGCCTCGGAGTGGCGCTTGTGTCGACGCCCAAGGGCGTGATGACGGGATCGGACTGTAACCGCAGCGGTGTGGGTGGCGAAATTCTCTGCAACATTTGGTAGAGGGGCGGGAGTCGAGGTCATGTCGAGAATTGGAAAGCTTCCGGTGCCGCTGAAGACCGGCGTTCAGGCCGAGGTCGGCCTGGGAGTGGTCGCGGTCCGTGGGCCGAAGGGCAGCATCCAGGTCCCGCTGGCTCGCGGAATCAAGGTCGCCGCCGAGGGATCCGAACTCGTCGTTCGGCGTGCCGACGACAGCAAGCGCCAAAAGTCCCTCCACGGTCTGACCCGTGCGCTGATCGCGAACGCAGTCGAGGGGGTCAGCGGCGGGTTCACCAAACGGCTGGAGATCCACGGC
>JANNRU010000574.1:0-2964 GCA_031401755.1 Acidobacteriota bacterium
CGGCGGCGCGACCGATCGAAGGACCGTGGGTTGGTTCCCGCTCGCATACGTTCGACAAAATCGGTCACTCTGGGGCCGTGCTGATTCCAGGTTACGGGCTGGAACTTGGCCCGATCGGATCTGAACTGCAGGCGAGAGTGGCCCGCCCGCCGATGTGGATCGCCGGCGCAGCGGGGAGGATCGCGGCTCTCGCGCCGGATCCGGAGGATTCCGCGCTTCGATTGACCCCGCTTTACTTGAGACCTTCCATTGTCGTGTCCGCGCAGCAGCGCTGACCGCGGGACGGTCGATCGCGCGTCGGTCGTGCCGATGACAATCGAGGATCTTCCGTTCGTGCTCGAGGCCGAGCGGGCGGCGTTCCCGAATCCGTGGACCGCCGAGCATTTTCTCCACGAATTGCAGGGGAACCCGAATGCGTGTTGCTGGGTGATCCGCTCCGGTGACGAGCGGATCGGCTACGCGTGCGTCTGGCTGCTCTTCGAGGAGATGAGAATCCTCAATCTCGCCATCGCGCGGGACCGACAAGGCGCCGGACTGGGCCGCCGATTGCTCGCGTTCGCGATGGACCACGCCCGCGACCAAGGATGCAAGACTGCCCAGCTTGAGGTCCGGGTGTCCAACGCGGTTGCGCTCGCGCTTTACCACAGTCTCGGATTTCTAGAAATTGGACGACAACGGGCGTATTATGAAAACGGAGAGGACGCGCTGCTGCTAGAAGCCCCTCTGTCCCAGTCGTTTTGCCCACCTGACGACACGCGACTATAGTGGCCGCCGACCACGAGGTTGGGGGACCTGGCCCTCCGCCCGTCGGACTAGGAGGCCGGTCTTGCGGCGATTACGGCTAGACCTTCCCAAGAGGATTCCATTTTCGGAGTCGGCGCTATTGGGACCGAGGCGACAGCGGATCGGGTGTTCTTGAGTATCGATCGCGATGCCTGGCGCTTCGTGGCCGTCGTTCTACTTTTGGCGATCGTCGCTGGACTATGGTCTCGGCCTGTCGCGCTCGGGTTCGGAATTCTCGCAGTTTGCGTCGCCGCTTTTTTTCGCGATCCGGATCGCCGGCCGAAGGCGACGGGAAATGGGCTGATAGCACCAGCCGACGGTCGAATCATCCGTACCGGACCCCAAGGAGTATCGATATTCTTGAGTTTGTTCGACGTCCACATCTGCCGCTCGCCGATTGCCGGTGTGGTACAGAGCTTGGATCACATTCCGGGCCGGTTTCTTGCCGCGTGGAATGACGACGCTTCGAAGGCCAACGAGCGCGTGGTGCTGGCGGTCAATGCCGGGAGTTCGATCGTACGCTGCACTCTGGTGGCCGGGCTCGTCGCCCGACGCATCGTCTGCCGCGTCGAGCCGGGAGCTCGGATCGAAGCGGGGGAGCGGGTCGGACTGATCCGCTTCGGGTCGCGTGTCGACGTCGAGTGGTCCGACCTGTACGAGCCAGCCGTGGCACTGGGTGACCGCGTGCGCGGCGGTGAGTCGTTGCTGGCTCGCCGAGCGCAGGCCCCCGCAGCCGAATCGGGGAAATCCGGCGTCTCCGCGGTGTCGGACGTCGCCGCCGAGCCGACCCCTCCGACGGAGGGGTATAGTTGACCTCCGGCCGGGTCCGATCCTGGTGAAGGCACGACCGATATGATGGGTCCAAGGCGACACCTTCGGCGCGGGATCTTCCTGTTGCCGACGCTTTTCACGGTCGGAAACCTCTTCTGTGGGTTTTCGAGCTTGATCCAATCGGGACGTGGATTGTTCGAGTTCGCGGCGGTGCTCATCGTCGCGGCGGCAGCGTTGGACGGCCTGGATGGACGCCTGGCTCGGATGACCGGCACGACGACCGCTTTCGGCAAGGAGTTCGACTCACTTGCCGACATCGTGTCTTTCGGGGTGGCACCGGCCATGCTCACTTACCACTGGGCCCTCGCGCCGGCCGGTCGGATCGGATGGCTGGTTGCCTTCGTGTTCGTCGCCTGCGCCGCCATGCGTCTGGCGCGCTTTAACATTCGTCAATCGGGAATTGCGGATCGAAGGCACTTTGCGGGTCTCCCGTCGCCGATGGCGGGCTGCGCGATCGCTGCGATCGTCTTTGCGTTCCCCGAGGCGCCGCAAACGCAATGGCTTCGAATTGGCGCCGGATCCGGAATCATCGCGCTCGCGTCGTTGATGACCGCGCGTCTGCGTTACCGATCGTTCAAGGAGTTCGATCTGAGGCACCGCCGATCCCCGGCGTGGGTCTTGGCCATCTCAGCGTTCATCGCGATTTTCGCGTTTCACGCGGAAAGCGTGTTGTTGCTGCTGATCGTTGGGTATGTACTTTCTGCCCCCCTGGCCTACGGTTGGGCGGTGACCCGTCGGGGGGGAGCGACGAGTGTGACCGACACGGAGGTCGTCGATGAGCCGGTCCGCTGAGCGGATCGGGGCGGCGCGAGTCGCGATCGTCGGAGCGACGAGCGTCGTGGGTTCGGCATTGCGCGAGGCGCTCGCCGCCCGCCGAATTGCCGGGTCCAGGGTCGACCTCTACGGGGCGATCACCGAGGCCCCGATCCTAAGCGAATACGACGGCGAGGCGCGAATCGTACAGGCGCCGGATTTGGAAGAAATCGGTCGCCACGATTTGATCTTCCTCTGCGAGACGGGCTCGACCGCGCTTCGAATCTCGGAGTCCGCCCCGGCGACCGGGCTTGTCGTCGATCTGGTCGGGGCGCTCGGCTCTGGGGCCGACGTTCCGCTCTTCGGCGAGATCGGGGATGCAGTTGCGGGGGCGGACGGGACGATGCGCGTGGCGATCGCGCACCCCATCGCAGCGCTCGTCGCCGGGTGGTTCAGACCCCAGGATCGCGCCTTCGGTGTCTCTGACGCGAGCGCGGTCGTCTTCCGGCCTGCGGCCGACTGGGGCGAGGCGGGCACCGATGAGTTGCGCCGGCAGACGACGAGTCTGCTGGGCTTCGCTGAGCTCCCGATCGAGAC
>JANNRU010000575.1:0-3963 GCA_031401755.1 Acidobacteriota bacterium
CGGCGCCGACCCGCGCCGCGCGGGCAAGAGACGGCTTGGCGTGCGCGGGCGTCCCATCGTCGTCGCTGAGGTTCGTGGCCTGCGAAGAGTTCGCGCCGTGCCCGGTCACTACGACGAACTTCTCTCGCCACAGTTGTCCGCCTATCAGACCCACCGCTGCCGCACCGAACACGATCAGCGGAAACGGCAGAGCGAAGTAGTAGATCCCGACGAACGCCAGGCCAGCGACGGCCCACAGGACCTCGTTCTTCAACGCCTTGCGGCCGATGCGCAGGACCGCGCCGAGCACGATCGCGAGGACTGCGGGTTTCAAGCCGCCAAACGCCGCCGCGACCCACGACACATGGCCGAGACTCACGTAGATCACGCTCAGAAGCCAGATGAGGCACGCGGACGGCAGAACGAAGAGCGTACCGGCGGCGATCCCGCCCCATGTGCGGTGCAATAGCCAGCCGACGTAGATAGCGAGTTGTTGGGCCTCCGGACCGGGCAGCAGCATGCAGTAGTTGAGCGCGTGCAGGAACCGCTGCTCGCCGATCCAGCGGCGCTTATCGACCAGCTCGGCGTGCATGACGGCGATCTGTCCGGCCGGCCCTCCGAAACTGATGAACCCCAGCTTGAGCCAGAAGCGAAGCGCCTCGGCGAACGAGGGATGTGCTCGTGCCGTCACCGGGATGCTGGGTGACTCCGCGTTGCGCATCGTAATTCAATGCCCGCCGTAGCTGAAGTCGTCGGACAGTGTCACGCTGTCGGCCTTCGTCCAAAGGCCCACGTTCCCCGCGCTCTTGAATCTGTCATCTTCTACGTCGAACAGCCGCTCGGGGTGCGGGCTCCAGACTGCAGCCAGGATTCATTGCCACGCCTCCACTTGTCGGCCACGATCATTGAGTTGGGCCGAAGTCTCGTGCGTTCGAGCGTGGCGAGGTAGTGCGGAAAGAGTGTACTCGCAAAGTGCGAGTGTCGAACTTCAGGCGCGCTCTCGGCCCTGGAGACCGACAGGAGGGATGCAGGACCCTGACGGGGAGTACCCAAGCGTTCGATCGGTTGGAAAACACCGGTCGCGCGGCTGAACGTCGCCGGTTCACGCGGAAACGGGAAACTCGCGCATGGGCGGAGCGAACCGCCGTTTCGTCTTCAGGCGGGTTGCGCCTCCGCGATCCGCGCCAGATGATTCTGGCATTATGTGAATTCACATTATCGGGAAGACTGCTGATGTTCGGGCACCCCAGGTAAGATGATCCGGAGGTTGGATCCGTGAGTACTCGGATACGCTGGAGCCGGCGTGGCGTCGTGGCCCTCATGCTCGCCGGCCTGGCCACGCCCGCATCGGCGCAGCATGCGGATCTCATCATGACGAATGGGTTCATTTACACGGTGAACCCGTCTCAGCCGAGCGCCTCCGCCCTCGCCATCCGCGACGGAGAGATCGTCTATGTGGGCAGCGACGCCGGAGCCCTCGCCTGGCAGGGCCCGCAAACCCAGATGCTCGCCCTCGCCGGCAGAATGGCGATGCCGGGCGCGCACGACACCCACATCCACCTCCTCGAGGCGTTTCACCCCGCCGCGGGCACCTGCCCCCTACCTCTTGGAATTCCGATCGCCAACTACATCCCGATCATCCAGGCCTGCGCTCCAAACCAGGTCGGGACGAACTGGGTTGTCGGCTACGGCCACTCGATTTTCGACATGCACCAGTTCATCGAGAGCGGCGGCAACCCGAGGAACATCCTGGACCTGGCCGTTCCGGACAAGCCCGCGGTGATGCTCGAGTTCACCTCGCATTCGGTCTGGGCAAACAGCATGGCGCTCGCCGCCGCCGGTTTTACCGCCACGAGACCCAACCCCCCCGGAGGAGTGATCCTCAAGGATCCGGTCACGGGACAGCCGAACGGGATTCTGATCGATTCCGCAGGCGAAATCGTCATGGATCTCGCATTCGCTCTCAACCCGGCGCTCGATCAGATGAACTACGACGCACTGCTCAGCGGGCTCGAGTTCGCAAACCGTTACGGAATCACATCGTATAGCGATGCGCGCGTCTACTGGAAGCGCGGGTACGTGGAGGCCTACGAGAGGGCAAGAGACCTTGCGACCTTGACCGCCCGCGTAAACCTCGGGTTATGGGCCTATCCTTATGAAACCGGCGACTCACAGCAGATCGCCGACCTGATCTCGATGTACACGAGCGACTTGAACTCCAGGCTACGAATCAACCAAGTCAAGATTTACTCCGACGGCGAGATCGAGCATACGTCCGCGGCCCTGCTCCAACCCTACCAACTGGACGCGACCTACTTCGATGCCGCCCTCGTTCAACCGCCGGTGGGACTTACGTACTTCGATCAAGCGCGACTCACGAACTACATCACCCAGCTGGAGGCGGCCGGATTCGACATGCACATCCACGCGATCGGCGATCGTGGAGCCTCGCAGGCGCTCAACGCCATCCAGGCCGCGGACACTGCCAACGGCGGGATGTTGGACACGCGCCACAGGCTCACCCACCTCTACCTTGTCCAACCCGCAGACATCCCCCGGTTCGCGACACTCGGCGTGATCGCCGATTTCCAGATGTCCAGTGATTTCCATTTCCCGTCGCAATTCAGCTTCCTTTACGGGAGCTACCTTTCACAGAACGTCATCAACACCGAGGCGCTCAGGCTCCGGTCCATTTACAACACCGGAGCGCGCGTTGTCCTCAGCAGCGATTACGACGTTGACGACATCTCGCCCTTCGCGGGCATGGAGCGTTCGCTGACGCGGGGCGCGCAGAGCCTGCCGAACGTCGCCGCCGCCATCAAGGCCTATACGATTGACGCGGCCTACGCCATGCGCCAAGAGAGCCTGGTCGGCTCCATCGAGACCGGCAAGAAGGCAGACATCATTATCCTCGACCAGAACATCACGACGGTTCCGGCTAGCTCGATCGGAGCGACGAACGTCCTTTGGACTCTGCTTGACGGCGAAGAGATTTGGCGGGACCCCGGTTTCTGTCCGCCCGTCCCGGGCGCTCCCGATATCCGCGTCGACCGGAGCGGAGCCAACGGCGTAAGGATCAGCTGGACCGCCGATGACTACGCCATCGACTACCGCGTGCTGTCCAGCCCAATCCCGGGAGCGCCGACCCCGCAAAGCTTTACGACGCTGGGCCAGACGACGTTAACGACATTCGATCCCGCGGCGAATGTGGGCGGACCCGGGGGAGCATTCTTCCTCGTGACCTCCCAGAACGAGTGCATGCAGCCGTCTCCCTAACGTCGCGGCCGAGGATAGCGACCAAGGCCTGCGCGTTTGCAGCGGGATCCGCTCAATCGGGGTCCCTCTCAGCGCGGCGAGATCGTCAGCTTCGGATCCCAGTCCAAGTCCGCGAAGTCGGTGTCCTTGAAGTTCAGGACATACCACAAGACGGTCTGCTGGCCGATCTTCGCGCCGGGGATGAACGAGATCTGCCAGGTGGTCTTGTCCGGCGTGCTGGTCCCAGGCAGGTTGGCGTGTCCGCCGGGCACCGACAGGAACGCTGGAGTGACCGGCGTCGTGGTGTACTTGCCATTCCTGCCCAGCACCGGTTTCGACGTGTAGAACGTTACGCCCAGCAATTCCAGATCGTCTTCGCTGGTGTCGGCCTTCCATTCGAGAACCGTCTGATCGGCCGCGATCGGATTGTCCTGGTCGGTGGAGTTCGTGACCACCGGTTTTTCGCGATCGCCGCCGGGAAACGTGATATCTACACTGATCTGGGTCATGCTCGTCCTCCTTAAAGACTTGGTGGTGCGAGCATCTCATGGCGGCCGCTGGAAAGTCAAGGCCCCGCGACCCTCGCCAATCGCGGGTCGATGAACCCCTGCGCCCGCAGCTTTTCGAGCGGTGGGGCGGCTTCGGGCTCTCGGCCCAGCCTCAACAGCACGGCGGCCCAGGGAGCCAGCCGCGTACCGTCACCCGACGCAGCCGCGAGGGGCGCGAGTC
>JANNRU010000576.1:0-1632 GCA_031401755.1 Acidobacteriota bacterium
CCGGGGAAGAGACCCCAGAACCCTGTAGTTTGACGCCAGGGACTTTTCGGGACCACGCCGTCAAACACCATTTCGGCGCCACCGCTACTGAAGAGCAGGACCCGGTATCCGTTCTTCGCGATCTCGAGAGCCTTTTCGCGCTGCCATTCGGCGCCAGATATCTTGTAGGCCTGCCAGTCGTTCCCTTCGCGCCGCAAGTCCGCATCCCAGCAGACGATCGAATAGTCGATCTCGAGACCCTGGATCTGATACTGGTTCTGCACCGTTTCGAGCATGTTCGACGACCTGATGTCGCCGCTCGGCGCAAGGATCCACTTTGCGATGTCGGGCTTGAGCTCGACGAACAGTCCTTCGGCGGCTAGGCGCCTCGCCTGCCCCGAAGCGATCATTCCGGCCTTCTCGTCTCCGATCCTGCGCTCCCTAACCCAGGTCTTCGCTACCGCGAGTTCCCGGGTGAGCCAGATCGTGTCGCCCCGTTGCTCTAGTTGCATGGCGAGCGGTTTCCCTTCGGCGGGCCTGTTCGCCAGCGCGAAGCCGGCCCAGCGTTCGATATCGCCGTTCCGATAGGACCGAAGGGAGTGCGGCAGGTGGCCAACCTGCAGGACCTCCCGGTTGCGCGCGGAAGCCCAGGCCCCAGATCCGGCGACCTCGGAGAGGCTCAGCGTCTCGTCGCTGATGGCGTACTGCCACCCCCTGGCGGCCGCCGCCTTGAACCAGGCGACGATACCCATCTCCCCCCGATTGATCGCTTGGTTGTGGCCAACCAGGGCAACTACGACGGCGCCAGTGTTTGGGTAGGATTTCTCGAGTGAATCGAGGATGAGAGCGGCCTCGTCGGCTTCGAGCCTTTTCCGGAGGACTTCGCGGCCCTCCTCGTACGTCCTTTGGGCCTCGTCGAAGACGACGACGCTTCCGTCCGCCGAGCCTGTTCCGGTTCCACGCTGACCCAGGAAGGCGTGGGCCTTCACGATCTTGAACGTCGACATCGTCATGACCCTGTGAGCGTCTTGCCGGGAGTAACCGCTCGGGACCATCACGGCCTCGCCGCGACGTCTCTTAGACTGATAGGACCCCTGAAGTGCGGCGCTCAGGACCTCGACGAGAGGTGCATTGCCGGTCACGAAGACGGCATCGTCCCGAAATCGCGGATCGAAGGCGAGCTTGAGCCCCACCAGCGTCTTACCCGCGCCGGGGGCGCCCGAGACGAAGATGATGCGATTCTTCTTGTCTCGTTTCGAGAGGACGATGCGGTCCGCCACCTCGCTGGTGCATCGCTCGATGACTTCAATTGGCGCGGCGTGGGCGTCAATGGCGCTGACGTCGTGCTGGCCGTAGAGGGAGATCGCGGCGTCCACGATCGTGGACGAGGGGGCGAACCGCGACGCTAGCCAGTCTTCGCTATCCACGGGGAGGTTGCCACGCCGGGCCTTCAGCGCGGCACGGAGGGCCTCGTGCAGGGTGCCACCGTCGCACACCAGCGGATCGCGGATGACCGCCTGCCAGGGCGCGTTGTGAAACGCCGCGGGTACGGTAATCCTGGCCCGTGAGAATCCCTCGGTGAGCGCCAGGATCGGAGCAACCACGCAACCATCCTCATTGCAGGCACGTCTCGTCTGCTCGTGGAACTCGACC
>JANNRU010000577.1:0-8105 GCA_031401755.1 Acidobacteriota bacterium
GGCAGTCCGTCGCGATCGATCAGGCACTGGCTGTCCTCGCGAGCGGCGAAGAACGAGGGGTCAAACGCGGGTCCGACGGCCCATCGCGCCTGCTGATAGGCCAGACGATCGATCTGGACGTCGACGCCGTATTCGTTTTTCAGCCGAGACTGCAGGACGTCGAATTGCAGCGCGCCGACCGCGCCGATTATCGGGTCGAACTCACCGCGCTCGCGAGGACGATAGAGCTGGACCACGCCCTCCTCCGCCAGGTGTTCGAGTCCCTTGCGCAACGCCTTGCGGCGAAGCGGGTCGACGATTCGAGTGCGGCCGAAATATTCGGGAGCAAAGGCCGGCACTGCCTCGAACTCCAGCGCGGCGCCGTCGGTCAACGTATCCCCGATCCGCAGGGTATCCGAGGTGTCGACGACACCGAGAATGTCGCCCGGCCAGGCCTCGTCCACGACCACACGATCCTGACCAAAAAATTGAAGCGGTCGAGCCAGCCGTAGGTCTCTCCCCGATCGCACGTGGAGCACTCGCATGTTGCGCTCGAAGTGGCCCGAACAGACTCGCAAGAACGCAACGCGGTCGCGATGCTGCGGGTCCATGTTGGCCTGGAGCTTGAAAACGAAAGCCGAAAAGAAGTCGGCCGTCGGGGCGATCGTCCCGGAGGACGACGGGCGCGGCGGCGGGGCGGGGGCCAAGCGCAGGAGATCCTTCAGGAACGGCTCCACACCGAACCCGGACAGCGCGCTGCCGCAGTGCACCGGCGTTAATTGCCCAGCGAGAACTCGCTTCAGGTCGAGCGGCTCGCCCGCGATCGTAAGCAACTCGAGCTCGCTGCGTAATCGTTGGTAGACCCGTTCGTCGCAGGACAACAGGGTGTGGAGGCGGGGATCGTCCAGACCCCCCACGGCGACCGGCGCGAGGCGGCGGCCGGCCGCAGCACTCGACTTGTCGTAGAGGAGGACCTCGTTTGCCATCCGATCGTAGACACCGCGGAATTCGTCGCCCATTCCGATCGGCCACGTCATCGGACTGCAACGGATCCCCAGGACTTGCTCGACCTCGTCGATCAATTCAAGCGGATCGCGACCGGGCCGATCGAGCTTATTGATGAAGGTGAAGGTCGGCAGGCCGCGCAAGCGCGTGACCTCGAACAACTTTCGCGTGCGGGCCTCGACGCCTTTTGCCGCGTCGATGAGCATCACGGCGGCGTCGGCCGCGGTCAAGGTTCTGTAGGTGTCCTCGGAGAAATCCTCGTGGCCCGGCGTATCGAGCAGGTTGATTCGCGTGGAATCGTAGTTGAACTGCAACACCGTCGTGTTGATCGAGATCCCGCGCTGCCGCTCCAACTCCATCCAGTCAGAGGTCGTGTGGCGTTGGTTGCGCTTGGCGCGCACCGCTCCCGCGAGATGGATCGCACCGCCATAGAGCAGGAGCCGCTCGGTCAGCGTGGTCTTCCCGGCGTCGGGATGTGAAATGATCGCGAATGTTCGGCGTGACGCGGTTTCGCGCGCGAGAACGCCCTCGGGGACAGACATGGATACGGCTCCATCACCAAGCGGAGCCGCTCACGATATCAGACGGTGCCGGACCGTGGCCCCATGGGCCGAGCTGCGAGCCGTGAGGCCCTCCGCCCAAGTCGTTCGAGGGCGAGAGCGAGTCGGCGATGGTCCGCCAGCTGCCGCAAGTAGCCCAGCTCAGATTGGGCGCCTTTCGCGCAAAGAGCGAGAGCCGCCGCACGTCGCTCCGACACGGGCCAGTGTCGGAAGCCGCGAATCGCCAGGAGCAACGGTGAGAGCTTGCGCCAGGCATCGCGTTCGTCGTCCGATCCCGGTCGGGGTTCGGCCCCGCCGGCGAGGCGACGCGCCAGGCGCTCGCACCGGAGCAGCGCCAGTTCTCGGTCCACGCAGCCTTGGCGCCTGAGCTGCGGCGCGAGCAGCAGGCCGACGGGCCAGGGGAGCGGGGGCGTCGTGTCGACCCGGTCGGGGCTCAGCTCGAAAAATAGATGCTTCTTCGCCAGACGCCGAAGGGTCGTCCGCGTCGAACGGTAGCGGGGGTCGTGGAGAATTTTGAGTTCCTCGGACCGCGCGAGCCGTTCGGTCGGGGCGTCACGCGGTACGAATCCGAGCTTTCGGTAGAACCACCAGGCTCCGGAATCGAGTCCTTCGGCGTTTTGGTGGCCCAGTTGGTAGGGCTCGACCGTGAACAGACGGGTTCCGAACAGGTGGTGGGTCGCGGCGAGCACTCTCGCGAACACGAAGGCGGCCTCTCCGCCACGGAAGGTCTCGAAGGTGTTGTAGGAGATCGATCCGGATTGGAGCAAGACGTCACATTGGTAGTAACCGATCGGAACGCCATTACGCAGGATCAGCGCGGCATAGCTCGCGTGAAGCAGCGGCCGACGCTGGGGCCGGAGGCCGATGAAGACGAAGGCTAGGCCGTCGCCGTCGTCGACGAAGTGCACGTCGTCGGAACTGGCCCACGAAAAGACCTCGAGCTCTCGCGCTCGGGTCACCATCGCCTCGCGGGCCGACTCGATCATCCGCGCGGCAGCCTCTGCCGGAAGCTGTCGCACACGGCGCGGGGGAAGCGGGATGGTCACGCGAAGGTCCGGACGGCCGCGGTCCGGTGGCGTGGTTCGAAATTGGACCTGCGTTACCGGTAGACACCGTCGCGCGCGCGACGGCCCGTCGACCCCGTGCTCGAGTCGGTAGGTAACGTCGATCGCGTCGTGGAGCCGCTCCCGCGTGCGATCGTCGCCGGGCGTCGCTGCCAGGCGGCGGAGCACAAACGCCGCATCGGTTTCGGCCGTCGATTTCAGATAGTCGATCAGGGCCGGGACACTCCAGCGGAGCTTGGCGATCGCTTCGCCCTCGGCGGGTCCGGCGAGCAGCGCAAGCGCTTCACGGAGCCGGGGCAGCGGCTCGGGGTCGTCCCGATCCAAGGTCAGGCGTTTGGGCCACCGCTCCGCCAGCCACATCGCCTGTGGCCAGAAAAAGCGATAGTGGATCGGCGTCCCCTCGATCCCCGAGTCGGCGAGTCTCTCCCGATGTCGTCGCAAGTCTGGTCGGTTCGCGAACTCGTCGAGCGCCCGATCGACCTCGCACAGCAATACCGGATCATCGGGGTAAGCTCGAAGGAACAACAGCGATTCATGCAAGCGCAGGATCGAACCGGCGCTCGGTAGCGCGCTGTGGCGGAGTCGCCAGACCAGGCGTCGCTTGAGCAGCGACGCCCCGGCGTCGAATACCGGTAAGAGTCGCTCGAGGCGCGCGAGCAGCAACGGTGCAGTGGCGGCCATACCGTCCGGCGATTGTAGCAATGAAAACCGACCTGAAGTGGGATTCGACAAGAATTGGGTCCCCGCGGGACGGCGGTTGCCGGTACACTCTCTCCGAGTCAACAGCCGGGCCGCGGGGAGAGGCGATGGACAGCCGTCACGAAAGCGACGATCACCAACGAGTCAATCGGCAACTCGTGCAGCGACTGCGCGACGACCCGATGTTATGGGCCAAGCTCGCGGCGCTGTGGCACCGCGAGCGTGTGCGCGCGTCTCTCGTCAACTGCGGCAGTTCGCCGGTCGACGCCCGTCACCGAGCGAACGAAGAGGCGCTCGACGTCGCCAGGAACCACGGTTGGCGTGGGACGCTGGCCGAGCTCAAGCAAGATCTGGGTCACTTGGTGGCTTCCGAGATTCCGCGCATCCACCGGGATGGCGGGAGGAACTGGGAGGAGCGGACCCACTCGACGTTGCTGCGGATCCTTTCGTTGCCGCCGGACGAGCTTCGCACGAGCCTCGAGTCGTTCATGGCCGAGGACGCCCGCAAGGAAGGTAGCTTCGCGGGCCATCAGGGTTTGTACCGTCTGGCGTTCGTACTGGGCTACGTGCCGACGATGGACGACTTCGAGCGCCGGAACGCGTTTCTCGTCGCGATGAGCGAGATCGGTAACGATCGGGAGCTGTGCGATCGAATGCTCTACCGCATCGTCCTCCGGCTCGCGCGGCCGTCGACCTTTCGACCGTTCGAATCGCGGCTTGGCGTACCGACGCCAAGGCCCCGAGCGACGAAGCCCAGGCGGCGGGGGCTACTCGATCGACTGGGACTGCGCAGGGATTGAGCGCGGAGCTCAGCTCGCGCGAATCCCGGCCTCATGGCTGGCTTCAATGAAGTTCCGCGCATCGTCAGCGCCCATGTAACGGGCCAGCATCGATGACGGGGTCGCGCGAAGGTCGACGAGTACCAGCACGTCGAGAACGCTGCTGAACTCCGGGTCGACGTTGAATCCGAGCAATCGTCCCCCCAACTTCAAGTACTGGCGCAACAGAATCGGGACTCCTTTACCGTCCGCTTCGATCTCGGAGATGTACCCAGAAACATCCTCGAGCGTACGCAATCGAGCGAGCGCTGGCGTCGCACGGCCCCGGCGGAACGGGGTCCGGGGTCGAACCCAGCGGCTCGCATCGTGGGTGAATCGATTCTGATCCAGAAACGCGACCAGCAGCCGCTGCGAGATCGACGTGTAGTCCGCGCTCACGCTAACCGGTCCGAACAGCGTCGAGCAGGCGGGTTGTTGGAGAACGAATCGTCCGATCCCGCGCCAAAGAAGCAACAATGCCGAGTAGCTGCGTTGGTCTTCCGGCCGAACGAACGATCTGCCGAGCTCGATCGCCGGCCCCAGTTGCGAGAACAGGGCGTCATCGAACCGGAATAGTGTCGAGGTATAGAGACCTTCGATTCCGCGGCTGGGCAAAATCTCCGTCGTTCGCCCGAGCCGGTAGGCACCGATCAGTTCCCGTTGCGCGCGGTTCCACAAGAAGATGTGGTGGTACCAGTTATCGAATCGGTCGAGGTCGATCGCTCGGCCTGTACCCTCTCCGGCGACGCGGAAGGCGCGCTCACGTTCACGGCCGATCTGCCGCAGGAGCTCGGGAATCTCCTCGGCTCGCGCCGAGATGACCTCGAACTCACCGCTGCGAAGCAAGACGCGCTCGGCGCCGAGTGCTCGGACCTCGGCTTCCAGATGCGCCTGCGGAACTGGGGGCGCGATCGGGATGGGGGCTCGCGGAGTGCGCCGTGGCTGCGTCGGTCGGTTCGTCGGTATTCCGCCGGGGCGCAGTCCGAGCACCTCCGTGCGACTTCGAAGATAAGCCGTAGATTCGAGGTCGGCGAGACCGGTGAGTTGCGCGGATGGGATGAGGCTCCCGATCCTGGTGAGCAGTGGGCGATCCTTCCGCGCCAAGAGCGCGCGACCAAGCCACAGCGTTCCGAGCGGCCGCCAGATCGAGCTCAACAGGTGAAACACGACACCATTACGACCGCAAAAATGGACGGGAAGGACAGCGCAGCCGGTCCGCCGCGCCAAGGCACCGATCGACGGGCTCCACAGTCCGTCGGTGACCGAACACGAGCGCCGATCAAATCGCGCCACCTCGCCGGCCGGAAAGGTCGCGAGCACCCCGCCCTGGGCTAGCCATGCCGCTGCAGCGCGCAGGGCGGCCGCGTTCCGGCGGGCTCCGCCCCGTCCGGCAAACACATCGACCCCGATCAGCAAGTCACGCAGTTGCGGAAGGCGACCGAGGAGGTCATTTGCCAGCAGCTTGACATCCGGTCGCGAGCGGAGAATCAGGTCGAGCAGGGCGAGACCTTCGCAGCCCCCGAACGGGTGGTTGGCGACGACGATCAGCGCACCGCGCTCCGGGATCCGGCTGCCTTCACGCGCGTCGCAGGCGACCCGGATGCCCAGCGCTTGTACGGCCCAGGCGACGAACTCACGAGATTCGAGCGTCGGTGGCGCCGAGCGGTAGATCGCCTCGAGGCGCTGGAGGCCCAGAAGTCGATCGATCCAACTCCGCACGTGACCGGAGCCGACGGAGAAAACAGGGCCATCCGGGGGCTGCATGGTTTTCAATGACTCGGTGGGTAGGCTCGCGCCAACCGTCGATAGCTCCGTAAGTCCGCCAGGAATCGACGGATCGGAAGCGGGCGCTGACCGCGCCGACGATTTGCGGCGCCAATCGCGAACAGCTCCCGGTACTGATCGAACAGCACCGCGTAGGCGTGACCGAGGGTCATCGAGGCATCCCAGATGTGGGTTGCCTCGGCTCCCGCCCCGTTGACCTCGACGATCTGAAATTCCGAGCCGGCCAGAAACGCGCCGAAATCGTCGAAGCGGACGTCGAATCGTCCGAACTGGAAATCGGGGATCGACCTGGCGATGCCCTCGAAACGCTCGGCCAGCGCCGCCGTGGACAGCGCCGTCCCGTCGAAGAAAATGGCTCCCTGGCAATGGTTGCCCGCGAACGCCAAGGGAACGCGGACGCCCTCACCGATGATCTCGTCGAGCCGTTCCGAGTGTCGCCGGTAGAACACCGACGCGAGCTTTCGCGCTCGCGGGTCGACTCGAATCAGCTCACGCAGCGAACGATTGCCGTCGCCGATGACCTCGGCGGGACGCTTGAGGGTGATCGAGAGGATGTTGCCTCGATCAGCGCCCGGCTCACAGCGCCAGAGCACCCCTGCTTCCCGGATGGTGTCCCACCGCCGTGGCGCCAACGGTTCCCACGGCGTCGCGGGGTGATCCGGGCCCTGTTTCGTGCCGACCAGGGTCTGTAGGATGAATCGAGCACGCTCGGGAAATCGTGCGAGATACGCACGAAGCTCCGCGGGCCCGGATACGCGCTGGACGCCGGCGCCGCGCTGACCGATGTCGGGTTTGGCGACGATCGGCCAGCCCAACCCCCGCGTTTCCACGGCGCCGATCGCAGCCTCGAGCGTACGCTCGAGGCCAGCATCACCCGACTCGCGCGTTAGTGCAGCATAGGGCGCGATCCAGCGTCGCTCCGGCGCAGCCACCAGATCGAGAATCGCACTCTTCGATTCGCCGAAGAGCCCACCCGCGTGGATCGACGGATTGACGCAGGTCGGAATCAACAGTCCGCGATAGCGCAGGGCGAGCCACCCGTAATAGCCAGCGACCGGCAGGTAGAAGAGCCACGGGGGCCAATACTCGAAGGCCGAGACCGTACGTCCCGAGGCCTCGCCAGAATCGCCGTCTCGCCGTGCGACCCATCGTCGTTGACCTAGGACCAGTCCTAGCAGTGCAAGGGCGGCGATCGGCCAGCGCAGGGCGCCGAATACGGTTTCGAGCGATTCGCCGATCAGCGTGGCCAGCGTGAGCAACAACAGCGTCCAAACGATCGACGCGAGCGCGCTGATCGTGACGAAGCGCCACGCCGGGGCGCGCAGGACCCCTGCCGCGATGTAGGTCGGCAGGCGCAAGCCCGGAACGAATCGGGAGAGCACCAGTGTTCGCACGAGTCCGCGCCGGAATGTCGACGACGCGCGCGTGAGTCGGGTTTCCGAGACGAGCCCCCAGCGCAACAAGCGCGGCCCCGCCGCACGACCGAGGAGGTACAGACCCCAATCCCCAGCGGCGATCCCTCCCGCGAGTCCGACCAGAGCCGTCGCGAAGCTCATGTGCCCGTCGGCGACGAGCAGCCCGCAGGCGATCGCGGTCGGATCCTCAAGAACCAAGGTTCCGGCTGCCGCGGCGAGTGACTTCTGCCAGGCGAACGCGGAGGCTTCGATCATCGATGCGAGGACCGTGGGTCGCGGTGTTCGGCGGTCGAGAAGGCCAGCGTCATCCCGACGGGGAGGCAGATCCCATGCCCTGCCGCCAGCGCGGCGACGATCGCCAGATGATGGATCGTATGGCCGGCTACGAACAGAAGCTCACGATCCGGAGTGGTATCGGCGAAGATCGGGCTCACGCCCCGTGCCGCGATGGAGCGCAGGCGCAGCGGTCGTTCGAGCAGTCGGTCGTCGAGCGCGGCAAGTTCCGCCGCGACCTGCTCGACCGCGGCCACGAGATGATCGGGATCGCGTTCGAGCCGGGTCGCTCGCTCACGGTCGTCGTAGTCGATCTCACCGCGCTTGAGTCCGTTGATCAGGCAGCGGTAGTGGTCGACACAGTGCCGCAGGTGCGGGCCGATTTCGTCGTAGATGCGCTGCCCATCCCGGCCTTCCTGATCGCCCAGGAGCCGAGTGACGGCACAGAGTCGCTCCAGGGTCTCCCTGCATCCGGCGAGAAGTGCCAGGCGCCCATCCGGGACTGCG
>JANNRU010000578.1:0-16228 GCA_031401755.1 Acidobacteriota bacterium
GTGCGCCGCGGCACCCGCCGGATCGCCCATGTCGTGAAGGCAGTCGAAGAACGCAACGAGATCGTAGCTTTCGCCGTGAAAGTCTTTTGCGGTCGCGACCTCAAACGAAGCATTGCCGATGCCCTCGCGCCGTGCTGCACGTCGCGCGTGCCCGATCGATGGGCCGTGGTAATCGAACCCAACGATCGTCGACGCAGGAAACGCCTTTGCGAGCAACAGCGTCGAGGCGCCATGGCCGCAGCCGACGTCGGCGATTCTCGCGCCGCGGCGCAGTTTCTCCTCGACGCCATCCAGCGCCGGAATCCACGAGGAGACGAGGTTCGCGGCGTAATTCGGGCGGAAGAACTTCTCGGTGCCTTCGAACAGTGCCGCGTCATGCTCGTCCCAGCCCACGCCTTCACCGCTCCGGAACGCTTCGAGGATCTTCGACTCGTCCTTCATGAGTGAACTAATGATCAGAAACGCTCCCGGAACGTAGGCCGGGCTGGTCTCATCGGCGAGGGCGAACGCCTGTTCGGGAGGCAGCGTGAAGCGGCCGCTGCTCGCGTCATACGTGACGTACCCCCCGGCTGCCTGGGCCGAAAGCCACTCTCGAACGTAGCGCTCGTCCGTGCTCGTTTTGGTGGCGAGATCGGCCGCGCTCAACGGACCCGCGCCGGCCATCGCTTTGTAGAGTCCGAGCTTTTCGCCGATGAGCACGAGCGCCGCATTCATCGCCGAGCCGAGTTCGCCGATAACCTGCCCCATAAACTGGTCGAGTTTCTGAGCGTCCACATTCATGGATTCTCTCCTTCCTGGAAACGGACGAATGCCACCATACTTATTCCGGGCGGCCGGGAAATCGAAAGGCAGGGTCGGTCAGGGACGCTGCGGGCGCCCCAAGTGGGTGGCTTGCCCGAAAAAAACTTCCGCCGCCTCCATCAGGGTTTCCGACAGCGTCGGATGCGGATGGATGCAAAGCGCCAAGTCGCCGGCGCGGGCGGCCATCTCGATCGCAACCACCCCTTCGGCGATCAGTTCCCCCGCCCCGGGGCCGCTGATGCCAACCCCGAGCACGCGCTCCGTCGCCGGATCGATCACGAGCTTGGTCAGCCCGTCGGCGCGGCCGAGCGTGGCCGCGCGACCGGACGCAGCCCAGGGGAACCGCGCCACCGCGACCTCGCGGCCAAGACGCTTGGCCTCCCCCTCGGTCAGACCGCACCAGGCGATCTCGGGATCGGTGAAGACTACGGCCGGGATCGCCGCGGGCTCGAACGCGGAGTTGCGGCCGGCGATCGCCTCGACTGCGACACGACCTTCGTGCGACGCCTTGTGTGCGAGCATCGGTTGCCCGGTGACGTCGCCGATCGCGAAGATCGACGGGTCGAGGGTCCGACGTTGCGGATCGACCTCGATGAACCCGGCGGCGTCGGGCCGAACTCCGGTCGCCTCGAGGCCGAGTCCCTCCGTCACCGGCCGGCGTCCGACCGCGACGAGCGCGCGCTCGAAGGACTCCTCACCGGAGCCCGCGCCTTCGAAGGTCGCTTTCAATCCGTTCGCCTGCTCGACGATTCGGACCACGCGAGTGCCGAGGCGGATCGACTCGAACTCCCGCTCGAGCCTCTTGGTCAACGGGCGAACGAGATCCGCGTCGGCTCCCGGGAGCAGGCCGTCGGCCATCTCGACCAAGCTCACGCGTGTTCCGAGCGCGGCGTAGACCGAACCGAGTTCCAGACCGATGTAACCCCCACCGACCACGAGGAGCGACGCCGGAACCGTTTCCAACTCAAGCGCCGACGTCGAATCGAACACTCGCGGCGACTCGGGAAAGCCCGCCAGTCGCGTCGGCGCCGAGCCCGTGGCTACGATCGCCCATTCGAACGACAGACGCTGCTCGCCCGCCGCGCCCTCTATGACCGTTGCATTCGGGCCGACGAAGTGCGCTCGCCCTTGGACGAAACGAACCTTGCGCTGGCGCGCGAGTTGGCCCAATCCGCCGGTGAGTTTCTGGACGACCTTGTTCTTGAAACCGCGAAGTCGGTCCAGGTCGATGCTCGGCTCTCCGAAACGCACCCCGAACGCTTCGGCTTCCCGTGCCTCGTGAATCACTCTGGCGACGTGCAGCAGCGCCTTGCTCGGAATGCAACCGCGGTAGAGGCAAACGCCGCCCGGATTCGGCTCGGCATCGACGAGCGTGACAGCGATGCCCAGGTCGGCGGCGAGGAACGCGGCCGCGTAGCCGCCCGGTCCCGCGCCGATGACGAGGAGCGCTGTTCGCTCCGGTCCTGCGCTGCCACTCACGTCTTGGATTCCTCGGCCACGAGGAGTAACGGTTGTTCGAGCGCCTCGGCGATCCAGCGGGCGAAACGCGCGGCGTCCGCGCCGTCGATCAGTCGGTGGTCGTAGGAGACCGACAGCGGCAGCAGGAGGCGCGGGCGGAACTGACCGTCTTCGTAGACCGTCTTCGTAGACCGCGTGGGTCTCGGCCCGGCCAACACCGAGAATCGCGACCTCGGGCCAGTTGACGATCGGCGAGAAGTAGGTCGTGCCGAGTCCACCGAGATTGGTCACCGTAAAGGTCGATCCGCGCATCTCGTCGGGCTTGATGCGCTTCGTGCGTGCCCGCTCCGCGAGATCGTCCAGCTCGCTGGCGACCTTGAACACCCCGCTGCGGTCGGCGTTGCGAATCACGGGGACGAGCAGACCGCGCTCCGTATCCACGGCCACGCCGATGTGCACGTATCGTTTGAAAATCACGCGCTCGTGGGCCAGATCGATCGTCGCATTGAATTTCGGAAATTGTCGCAACGCCAAGGCACAGACCTTGACCACAAGGGCGGTCAGCGAGAGTTTGCGGCCGGACTCGCCCTCGCGGCGGTTGAACTTGCGACGAAGTGACTCGAGCTCCGTGACATCGGCGCGATCAAACTGCGTGACGTGGGGAATCTCCCTCCAAGCCACCGCCATCCCCGCTGCGGTTCGCCGGCGCACGCTGCCCAGGGGTTCCAGCGCGATCGGACCCCAGACCGAGAAATCCGGAAGCGGCGGGGCGGAAGTCGCGCCGCCCGAAGTCGGGCCGCTCTCGATGAGCCGCTTGGCCCAGGCCTTGACGTCGTCGCGGGTGATGCGGCCGCCCGGTCCCGATCCGGGCACCTCGCGAATGTCGAGCCCCAACTCGCGGGCCAGCGCGCGCACGGACGGCGCGGCAGGCACGGTCACGCCGATCTCGGGCCGTCGGACGCTCGGGGCCGCGGCGATCGGGGTCGCGACCGGTGCCATCGGCGCCGCCGCGGACTTGGGATGGGGATCCGGATCTACCGGCGACGGTCCGGGGGTGGGTGCTTCGCGAGCGACGGGTTCGCCGCCCGCCGCAGATTCGGCCTCGACGACGAGAATCAATTCACCGACACGGAGCTTGTCGCCGGCTTTGACGCGCAACTCCGCCACGCGGCCGGCGACGGTCGCCGGCACTTCCAGACTCGCCTTCTCGGTTTCGACCTCAATCACCGGCTGGTCCTTGGTGATCCGGTCGCCAAGGGCCACGAGGACCGCTGAGACGACGGCGGCATCGATGTTCTCACCAAGCTCCGGAAGTTTCAGCTCGGTCATGAAAAGGTGCCTGTCCCCATTTTCAGCCCCCACTCGCTGCAGGCGGCGGCGAGGCGAGACACGGGGAAATCGCCGCGGCGGGCCAGGGCTTCGATGGTGGCCCAGGCGATGTGGCGCGCGTCGACCTCGAAGTGATCGCGTAGCGACGCGCGGTCCTCACTGAGCCCGAAGCCGTCGGTGCCGAGCGCGACGAACGTACCCGGCATCCACTGGCGGATCGTGTGCGGCAGCGTCTTCATATAATCGGACGCGGCCACGACGAGCGTTGTCGGGTCGCTTCCGAGGCATTCGCGAACGTAGGTCAGCCGTTCCGGTTCATCCGGGTGCTGGCGATTCCACTGTTCGACCGCGAGCCCTTGTCGGTGTAGCTGCTGGTAGCTCGTCGCGACCCAGGCATCCGACGCGACGCCCCATTTCGCCAGCAGTTCGCGCGCCTTCAAGACCTCGTTCATGATCGCGCCCGAGCCGATGACCTGCACGGGGGCCGGAGAGGGGCCTGCGGATTCGAAGCGGTAAAGGCCGCGAAGAATGCCCTCCTGCGCGCCCGTAGGCATCGCGGGCATCTCGTAGGTTTCGTTACCCACGGTCAAATAATAACAAACGTCCTCGCCCACAACGTGCATTCGCCGGATGCCTTCCTGCATCACGACGGCGATCTCGTAGGCGAACGCCGCATCGTAGGCCAAGACGTGCGGATGACTGTAAGCCAGCAGGTGGCTATGGCCGTCCTGGTGCTGGAGCCCTTCGCCGGCGAGGGTCGTCCGACCGGCGGTCCCGCCGATTAGAAATCCGCGAGCGCCCATGTCGCCCGCGGCCCAGATCAGATCGCCGACCCGCTGGAACCCGAACATCGAATAGAAGATGAACACCGGTATCATGCGGATTCCGTGCGAGGCGTGCGCGGTTCCGGCCGCGATGAACGAGCATAGCGAGCCGGCCTCGGTGATTCCTTCCTCGAGAATCTGGCCGTCGGTCGCCTCCTTGTAATAGAGGAGCGTTTCGCGATCGACCGGCTCGTATCGCTGCCCGACGTGAGAGTAGATCCCGACCTGACGAAACAGCGATTCCATCCCGAACGTGCGCGCCTCGTCGGCGACGATCGGGACGATGCGCCGCCCGACCTGCGCGTCTTGCAACAATTTTGTCAGCAGCCGGACCGCCACCATTGTCGTTGACGCTTCGCGCCCTTTCGAGCCGGTGTAGAACTCCTCGAACAGCGCCGACTCCGGGGCGGCGACCTCTTCCCGAACCGTGCGCCGTTCGGGCAGGAAGCCGCCCAGCTTCTTGCGGCGCGCGTGCAGGTAACGCATCTCCGGGCTGTCGTCGGGCGGCTTGTAGAACGGGGCCTGGCCGACCTCGTCATCCGAGATCGGGATACCGAACCGCGCGCGAAACTCGCGAAGCTCGTCGTCGTTGAGCTTCTTTTGTTGATGCGTAATGTTCTTGCCCTCGCCGGCCTCACCCAGGCCGTAGCCCTTGACCGTCTTGGCCAGGATCACGGTCGGCGCGCCGCGATGATCGATCGCCGCCTTGAACGCGGCGTAGACCTTCTCCGGATCGTGTCCACCGCGGCGGAGCTTCTGGATCTCCTCATCGGTCAGGGTGCCCACGAGTCGCGCCAGCTCGGGAGTCGTGCCGAAGAAATGCTCGCGGATGTAGGCACCGGACTCGGTCGAGTACTTCTGGTAGTCGCCGTCGACCGCATCCTCCATTCGTTTGACCAAGAGGCCCTGTTCGTCCCGGGCCAGCAGCGGGTCCCAGGCGCCCCCCCAAATAACCTTGATCACGTTCCAGCCGGCGCCGCGGAAGATCGCCTCCAACTCCTGAATGATCTTGCCGTTGCCGCGTACCGGGCCATCCAGGCGCTGCAGATTGCAATTGATGACGAAGACCAGGTTGTCGAGCTTTTCACGGGACGCCAAGGTGATCGCCCCGAGGCTCTCCGGTTCGTCGGTCTCTCCGTCACCGATGAACGCCCAGACACGCCCGGTTTTTTCTCGCAGCCCGCGGTCCTCGAGGTAGCGATTGAATCGCGCTTGGTAGATCGCGAGAATCGGGCCGAGACCCATCGAAACGGTCGGGAACTCCCAGAACGTCGGCATCGATCTCGGGTGCGGATAGGACGACAGCCCCCCACCGGGGCGCAGCTCACGGCGGAAGTTCTCGAGTTGCTCGAGCGTCAGTCGACCCTCGAGGAAGGCCCTCGCGTAGATGCCGGGGGCCGAGTGCCCCTGGAAGTAGACATGATCACCGCCACTCGGATCGTCCTTGCCGCGAAAAAAATGATTGAAGCCGACTTCGTAGAGCGTCGCCGCCGACGCATAGGTCGAGATGTGGCCACCGATTCCGCTTTCCAGGCGGTTGGCCCGGACGACCATCGCCATTGCGTTCCAACGCACGATGCTCTTGACGCGCCGCTCGATCTCTCGATTCCCGGGGAACCGTGGCTGATCGTGGACCGCGATCGTGTTGATGTACGGCGTGTTGGCGGAGTACGGGAGCGAGATCCCGAATTCTGCCGCGCGGCGCTGAAGCGAGCGCAGCAACTCGCGAACGCGGTCGGGTCCGCCGTGCTTGATGACGTAGTCGAGGGAGTCGAGCCACTCCCGTTCCTCGACCGCGTCGAGCTCGCGTCGAACCGGTGAGTCCGAACTGGGCTCCATCTGGGTCGTTCCTCTCCGTCGCGCGCCAAACCAAGGAGTTCGCGCGAATCGTCGGTATCCTAGTTCCTTTCTCAGGGGTTGACCAAGACCCGCCGAGGCCGTAGCTTGCCCGCGCGTGCGGTCATTGTTGCTCATGCGTCACGCCCGAACGAGCCCCTCATCACCGGGGGGATCCGATCGCGGTCGTCTACTTGAACCTGAAGGTGAGGCCGACGCCCGCCGCGTCGGGCGAGAAATGCGCGTCCGAGGACTCATCCCAGACCAGATCCTGTGCTCGACTGCTCGCCGCGCGAGGGATACCGCGCTTCTTGTCGCCGAGGCCGCGACCATCGAGACACCGCTAATGGCACGATCGGAACTCTATTCCGAAGCGTTTGGAGAATGGCCCGTGCTGTTGGAGCGACTAGCGGCCGACGCACGAACCCTGATGGTCGTCGGGCACAATCCGCGACTGACGATGCTGGCCGAGCAGTTGCTCGGCGAGTCGATGCCGATGGCCCCCGGAATGGTCGTCGCGATCGACATCGAGCTCGAGCGCTGGGTGGATCTCCCGGCCGCTGCGAGCGGCTCACTGAGGGACCTCATTCGTCCCTGACTTCGCCCGAAGCGGGCGGCCAGGAGAAGCCGGCGACTCGTAACGGCTCCGGTCGCCGGGGAGTGGCGCCACGGGACCCCGCCACGAAAATCCTGCAAAGCCACGTTGTGGGGGTTTTCGGGTCGATCACGGATTACAGTCTCGGTCGGGATTGACCGCGATCGTTGCGCGTCCCTATATTCTGCTTCGCTTTGGGAATCCACGCATGACCGAGGTCGCAGCCCCCCTGGCGACATCCATGGATCGCGAGGCGAGTCGTATCGCGACCCGTCTCACCGTTCGCTTCGGCATGGGCCGAACCGAACGCACAGGCTACGCGGAGAACGTCTCCGAGGGCGGCATCTATATCAATACGAACGAGCCCTACCGCGTGAGTGACCGCGTCTTGTTGCGGATCGAGTTTCCAGAACGGACGCTGGTCCGTCGAGGCGAGATCGTCTGGGCCATCCGCGTTCCCGATCATCAGCGCGAATCGATGATCTGCGGAATGGGAATCAGCTTTATCGACCATCACGCCGACTGGCCGGAGTTCTTCCAGCGCTGGAAGTCGGCGAACGATGCACAGCGGTGATCACGAAGCTCGCCCCGTGAGATCGCGAACGCCGCATCGCGACCCTTGCCGCGGCTGCCCGCACTACTTCGTCACCTGGGATCGCCACACCCCCCACGGCTGTCGCGCGCACGGTTTCAAATCCCGCGAACGCCCCCACCTCATCGTCTACCGCGCCTCGGGACTTCGCTGCGTAATTGGGGACAGTCATCTTTCTAGGTGACCAAGAGTGATTCGAGGGACGAGATCTCGTATCGCAGGCGACCAGGCGGCCACCGTGGGTGGGTCACGGCGCGGTCGGGACTCAGGTCAACCCTCGTGCCCCGTGGCTGACCCCATTTATTGGCGATCGATCCGGTTGATCGGGAGGGGGGCGGCACCTATGTTTCGATTGGGATCTAGACAATGCCAACGATTGACCTAGAGAAAGCTGTCGAGACGGACACCGCAGATCCTCGGTCGGACGAGTTGCTGCGGAGCCTGCGGGAATACGCGAACGAGCGGAAGCGGTCCGTTCGTGGGGAAAGCGTTGCCATTCCATCGGAATCGGTGACTTTTCCACAGCTCCCCCGGCTCGCCGTTCACGGCCGCACGATCGCGGTCGCATTGGCGATCGGCTTGGCGCTCACTTGCGTTCTGGGCTGGATGGCTCTGCGCGAGCCAGCCCTTCCGCCCGCGCTCAGCCAAGAGGATTTTTCCTTTCTCCGTGAGGTCGGCACGGTCAAGGCGAGACCCCCGCACCTGTATATCACCGTCCCGACGCCGACCTGGCGCAAGTATTCGAATCGGGAGGCGCTCGACCTCGTCGACAGCGTCAGCGACCGCGCCTCCCAGGTCGGCTACGTCGGCGTGCACTTCTTGGACGGCGACGGCCGAGTCGTCGGCCAGTGGCGAAAGGACAGCGGACCCAAGCTTCTTGCCGCGCCCGGACACTAAGGCCCCGCACAGTTTGGCCCCAACGCCGGGTCTCCACTAAACTCGCGCCCGATGAACACGGCCTACGTCGAGTTGCTTGCACGGATGCGCGCCGCGGCGACACTCTCGTCGATTTCGGAACTGGTCAGTTGGGACCAGGAGACGATGATGCCGCCGCACGCGGCCGATTTTCGCGCGGAAGAGTCGGCACTGCTCGCCGCTCTGATTCACGAGCGAATGAGCGACCCCCAGGTTGCCGCACTCCTCGCCACCTGCGACGCGGACCCCGAGTTGGCGCAAGACCCGGAAATCGCGGCGAGCCTGCGCGAGATCCGCCGCGACCATGAGCGAGCTTGCAAGCTACCGCGCGAACTGGTTGAGGAACTCAGCGAGACCGCATCTCGCGCGCTTCAGGCCTGGAAAGCGGCTCGAAGGACCAATGACTTCGAGGGTTTTCTACCGTGGCTCGAACGCCAACTGGAGCTGAACCGTCGCAAAGCTGCCTGTCTGGGCGCATCGAAGGGCGGCGATCTTTACGACGCACTGCTGGACGATTTCGAACCGGGGCTGACCAGCGCGAGAGTCGAGCGCCTTTTCGTCCCACTTCGAGCCGAGTTACGCGAGCTCATCGAACGAATCGACAGCGCCGAACCTGGACCGACGACGGCGGCACTCGATCTGCCGGTCGAAGCCCAGCGGGAACTTCACCGAGCGGTCCTCGAACGCATCGGCTTCGATCTCCTGGCAGGGCGGATCGACGTCTCGACGCATCCCTTCTCGATCGGGATCGGCCCCGGAGACACGCGCATCACGACGCGGTTTGCTCCGGGAATGGTGCTCGATGCTCTTGGCTCGACCTTGCATGAAGCCGGACACGCGATGTACGAACAGGGCCTGCCCAAGGCCGAGCGGTTCGGCGATCCCCTCGCCGAGCCGGCCGGCCTCGTGGTCCACGAAAGCCAGGCGCGACTCTGGGAGAATCATGTCGGACGCTCCCGGGCCTTCTGGTCTTGGGCTACGCCCGAACTCCGACGAATTGCCGGTCCCGCGGGCTCCGGGCTCGACGAGGAAACGCTCTACCGCTCGGTCAACGTGGTCCAACCGGGGCCGATCCGCGTCGAGGCCGACGAAGCGACCTACCACCTTCATGTCATGCTGCGCTTCGACCTGGAACGCGCGATGCTCCGCGGCGACCTACGAGCCTCAGACCTACCCGGCGCATGGAACGAGCGGCTGCGCAAAGATCTCGGGATCGAAGTCCCCGACGACCGTCGCGGGTGCCTGCAGGACATCCACTGGTCGATGGGCTCGTTTGGCTATTTCCCGACCTACACGCTGGGGAGTTGTTTGGCCGCGCAGCTCTGGGAAGCGTTGGCCGCCCGACACGCCGACATCGACACGCGGATGGCGTCCGGCGATTTTTCAGAGATTCTCGGCTGGCTGCGACGTGACGTGCATGCTCACGGCCGCCGGTTTCGCACGGACGAACTCTGCCGACGCGTGACCGGTCGAGAGCTCGATTCCGCGGCGCTAATGCGGCACCTGAACGGTAAATTTCGACCGCTCTACGGAATCGTGGCAGGTTCGCACTGAGCGCCGCTTCCGCGAGGCGATGAGTCTATCCGTCAGCGCCTGCCGCTGGCAGGTCCTCGGCGCAGCCGTGCTGTTTTCGACGGGCGGCGCGGCGATCAAGGCCTGTGCGCTGGGGCCATGGCAGGTCGCCAGCTTTCGTTCCGGCATCGCGGCAGCCGCGCTGCTACTGCTGCTCCCCGGTGGAAGAGGACTGTTCGCGCCTCGCGCGTTGCTCGTCGGCGTATTCTACGCGATGACGCTCGTCTGCTTCGTGGTCGCCAACAAATTGACGACCGCAGGGAACACGATTTTCCTCCAGGCCACGGCTCCTCTCTATCTCTTGCTGCTCGGACCGTGGCTTCTGCGCGAACCCGTTCGACGATCCGACCTGGCGATGATCTCCGCAATCGCCGCTGGCATGGTGCTGTTCTTCGTCGGCCACGAGTCTCCCCAATCGACCGCCCCGGAGCCTGCGCGCGGAAACCTCGTCGCGGCCGCCAGTGGCCTCTCCTGGGCCGCGACGCTGCTCGGTCTTCGGTGGCTAGGTCGAGACGCCGGGCTGCAGACGGGAGCGGCCGTCGTCGCCGGTAACCTGATCGCGTTTCTCATCTGCCTTCCAGCAGCCCTCCCGGTACAGGCGATGCGTGGGATCGATCTTGGAATCCTCTCTTTTCTGGGGTTGTTCCAGATCGCGTTAGGCTATTTTTTCCTGAATCGCGGCGTCGGCGGTCTGACAGCTCTCGAACTGTCGCTGCTCCTCCTGCTCGAGCCGGTGCTGAGCGTTTGCTGGGCTTGGGTCGTTCACGACGAGAGGCCGGGGATGTGGGCGCTAGGCGGAGCTGTTGTCATCCTGGGCGCAACGCTATCGCGGGCGGCCCTGCACCGGCCCGCCGACCCGACCCGATCGGCAACACCGAAGATCGATGCCTGACCCCGTTGTTTCTGCGCTGGTCTCGATTTGCGTCCGGACGGGTGGGCGAGTAGAACTGCCGGCGCGTGTCGAATCGGAGGGGATCGTTGAAACGGATTGTCGGCGGACTGTTCATCGCGGTGGGAGGGATGCTCGCCGTGGCGCAGCCGGAGGGGATCGCTTCGATCGGCACCCTGCGCTTCGACGACAAGGCGGCCCTCGTGCACCACGCGCGGCTGGCGCTCGAGGCTGCGGCGCACCGGCGCGCGGCGCCGGGGCTCGACGGCGATCGAGCTCCATTCGAAGGACCCCTGACCCCAGTGCGCTGCACGATCCGGCGTGACGGCCGACTCGTCGCCTCGGGTTACGCCGGATCAACCGATCTGGGGGATGCGACGGCGCGTTGCGTCCTCGACGCGATCGCCCGCGCGCCCAAGAAGCAGCGTCCGAAGAAACGTCAACTCCCGTCGCTGCGGATCGAGCTTCACATTCCGGATCCCGTCGAGCTGCGGGCGCGGTTGGCGTTTCCGGGCCTCAAAGCCAAGTACGACCCGGGTTTCATGGGCATCGGCGCGCGTATGGACGACAAGTTCGTCTATGAGCCCGCGCCCGTGGCCTATCAGGCGCCGTCCGATCTCGCCTCTTTGACGGAAACACTCGCGCGCCGGGTCGGTCAACCGCGTGGCGCGGCTTTCGGCGACGCCGTCACGTTCACGACGGCCAGCGAGATCCATCTGGTCGAGACCGATCCTGCGGGAGGCTGGATCGAACTACGACGAGGTTTGCGGATCGACACGCCCGAGATCGTCGAGACTGGCGACCTCCTCGGATCGGTGCGCCTTGGCCTGGATTGGCTCGTGCGCCACCAGCGCGAAAACGGATCCTACCAACAGCGCTACTACGCCTTCGAGCGCCGGTTCAGTTCGGGACAGGAGATGTTCCGGCAGGCACTGGCGGCCCACGCCGTTTCGATCGCCGCACTACGTCTCCAGGACGGCACACTGAAGGCCTCCGCTGCACGCTGCCTCGACTTCATTCTGCAACGCCTACGTCGCCTGCCGGTTGCACCGGACAAGGCGACCACACCGAGCGCGCACTATCTCCACGACACGAATCACGCCCACACCGGCACCACCGCCCTCGCGCTCGTCGCGCTGGCGACCCTCGATGCCGATCGCTACGCGGAAACGATCCGATCGATGGCCACCGCGCTGGCCGGGCAGGTCGACGCTGAGGGCCGCCTGCACACGAGCTTTCTCGACCCCGACGACGACCACCTCGATTCCGATCACGTCGGACCCAGTCTCTACGCCCTGGCCGCGATCTACCGTCGGACGGGAATGGAGGCGTTGGCCGCGCCGCTCGAACGCGCGTTCGCCTACTACCAGCGCCAGTGGGAGCGTCACAAGACGCGCGAAGCGATTGCGTGGCAAACTCGCGCGTCCTACGAGATGTACCTAGCCACCGAGCAGCTGACCTACGCCGACTGGGTTTTCGACATGCAGGACTTCATCCTCAGGGTCGCTTGGACTCCTCAACGCGCGAAGCGTCCCGATTATCTCGGTGGGATCGGACGCAAGCCGCCCGGCGCCGATACGGCCGACTACCTCGTCGGAACCGCAGAAGCCTACGAGCTGGCGCGGCGCGTGGGTGACGAACCCCGTCGTCGGTTTTACGGCTCGGTCTGCCGCATTGGTTCGAGGTTCTTGACGCGGCTCCAGGTGAAGCCCGAAGAGCCGTTCTACCTCTCCCGCTCCGAGCAGCTGTTCATGCTCGGGGGGTTCCGTGGGTCGCTCATCGAGCATGACCTTCCGCTCGAGTCGACGGCGAGCGTGACGCTGGCCCTGCTTGAGGTCCGCGAGTTGGCCCCGGCGATGCTCGGCGCGGCGTTCGACGAACCGCCGACACCCAACCCGTTCGACGACGAAACAGATCTGGAATCCGAAGTGCCCCACATTCCGGCGCCGGACTCTGACCAAGACTGATCGCGCGCCCGCACAGGCGCGCTCGCGAGACCCGACTTGAATGATCCCACCTTCACCGACTTGCGCGGATTCCTCGAACAGTTGCGCCGGGACCGCGATCTCGTGGTCGTCGACGCGCCGGTGAACGCAAGCCTGGAGGTTGCCGAGATCCATCGCCGGGTGATCGCGGCGGGTGGTCCGGCCCTGCTGTTCACGAACGTCGAGGGTGCCGAGCTTCCGCTGGTGACGAATCTGTTCGGAACCCAGCGACGCGCGTCGCTGGCGTTCGGCCGACGCCCAGAACGACTGATCCGACGCATCGTCGCGCTCACTCACGAGTTGCTTCCGCCGACCGCTAAGAAACTCTGGGGTGCGCGCGATGTCGCCGGAGCGCTGCTGCGCGTTGGCACCAAGCGCCGCCGCCGCGGCCCGGTCACCCAGGTGGTCCACTCGAACCCGCGCCTGGACCGACTTCCGGCCCTGACGACCTGGCCCGAGGACGGCGGACCCTTCGTCACGCTGCCTCTGGTCTACACGACGCATCCGTCCACCGGCGTTCCGAACCTCGGCATGTATCGGCTGCACATTCACGACGCAGCCACCACCGGCATGCACTGGCAGATCGGCAAGGGTGGTGGATTCCACTACGCGATTGCCGAGGCCGCAGGAGAGTCCCTGCCGGTCACCGTGTTTCTCGGCGGGCCGCCAGCACTGACCCTCGCCGCGATCGCTC
This sequence comes from Acidobacteriota bacterium, assembly GCA_031401755.1. Taxonomy (GTDB): domain Bacteria; phylum Acidobacteriota; class Polarisedimenticolia; order Polarisedimenticolales; family Polarisedimenticolaceae; genus JANNRU01. Next base: position 13,491 of record JANNRU010000578.1, read on the forward strand.
CGTTGCCGGAAAACGTCCCCGAATTGATGTTGGCCTCGTTGATCGCCGGCCGAAAGATCGGCCTCGTCGACGGTCCCGGCCACCACGCACTGGTCGCGTCGGCCGAGATCGCGCTGATCGGTCACGTCCCGCCCCGCGAACGCCGCCCGGAAGGGCCCTTCGGCGACCACTACGGCTACTACTCGTTACGTCACGACTATCCGGTCTTTCGCGTCGAACACGTCGCGCGACGACGCGACGCGATCTACCCAGCGACGGTGGTGGGAAAGCCGCGCCAGGAGGACTTCTTCATCGGGGATCTGTTGCAAGAGTTGCTGTCGCCGTTGTTCCCGCTGGTCATGCCCGGCGTCGAGGATCTCTGGTCGTACGGCGAGACGGGCTACCATTCCCTCGCCGCCGCTCGCGTCAAGGAGCGTTACCGGCGCGAAGCGATGGCCTCTGCTTTTCGAATCCTCGGCGAAGGCCAGCTCTCGTTGACCAAGTTCCTGCTCGTCATCGACCGTCCTGTCGATCTGCGCGACTTCCGCGCGGTCCTCGAACATCTGCTCGCCCGCACGCGACCGGAGACCGACCTGTACGTCTTCTCCAATCTCTCGATGGACACGCTCGACTACACCGGCCCACGCGTCAACGAAGGATCGAAGGGGGTCTGGCTCGGTCTCGGCGACGCGGTCCGCGATCTGCCGCGCGAATTCCGGCCGCCCGTCGCCCCGCCGCCGGAGGTAGAGACGGTGCTGCCCTTCGCGCCGGGTTGCCTCGTGGTCGGAGCGGCCCCGCGGGCGACCGATCCCAATGCCGCATCGCGCATCGCCGCGCACCCCGCGTTCGCCGGCTGGCCGCTCGTCGTGCTCACCGACGAGCCGCGACGGGCCGCGGCCAGTCCGATCAATTTCCTGTGGACGACCTTCACCCGCTTCGAGCCTGCGGCCGACGTGCACGCGGCGCGTGTCGAGGTCGTCCGTCACCACGTGAGCTACACCCCGCCGATCGTGATCGACGCGCGACTCAAGCCGGGCTTCCCGGCCGAGTTATTCTGCGATGAGGCGACCGCGCGGCGCGTCGGCAAGCGCTGGTGCGACTACTTCCCGTCTGGCGGTGTGGAGATGGGAGACTCGGCACGCGCGCACCTGGATTGAATTCCGCTTGGCGCGCGCCCCCCGGCTCGCTACGTCTGGAGCGAGTGATACGATCGACAGGACTCGGAGGAAATCCATCAAGGCCATTCGCATCCATAGAACCGGAGGCCCCGAGGCCCTCGTCTGCGACGAGGTTCCGCTCGGCCCCCCGGCTCCCGGCCAGGTGGCGATCCGGCACACCGCGATCGGCGTCAACTTCATCGACGTCTACCACCGAACGGGCCTCTATCCGCTGCCCGCGCTCCCGGCGATTCTGGGGCGCGAGGGCGCGGGAATCGTCATCGAGGTTGGCGGAGGAGTCGTCGATCTCGCGCCCGGCGATCGCGTGGCCTACGCGTTACAGCCCGGGGCCTATGCCGAAGCGCGGCTGATCGAGGCCGACCGACTCGTGCGCCTACCGGCCGGCATCGACGACCGCCAGGCCGCGGCGATGATGCTCAAGGGCCTCACCGCGCATTACCTGCTGCGCCGAACGCATCGCGTGCAGGCGGACGAGACGGTGTTGATCCACGCCGCGGCCGGTGGCGTCGGATTGATCGCCTGTCAGTGGGCCAGAGCGCTTGGCGCGACCGTGATCGGCACCGTGGGCTCGGTAGAAAAGGCCGAGCTTGCGCGCCGGCACGGTTGCGACCATGTGATCGACTACACGCGCGAGGACTTCGTTGCCCGCGTGCGCGAGATCACAGGGGGGCGCGGGGTCCCCGTCGTCTACGACTCGGTCGGGCAGACCACGTTTGCGCGCTCGTTGGATTGCCTCGCTCGATTTGGGCTCCTGGTCAGTTTCGGTCAATCGTCCGGAGCGGTCCCGCCATTCGATATCGGGCAACTCGCGCACAAGGGCTCGCTGTTCCTGACTCGACCGACGCTCGCCAGCTACGTCGAGTCCCGCCAAGATCTGCTCGCAGCTTCCCAGGAGCTGTTCGAGATCGTGCTCTCCGGGCGCGTCCGGATCGAGATCGGCAAGACCTGGCCGCTCGCGAAGGCGGCCGAGGCCCACAGAGACCTGGAGGCCCGCCGTACAACGGGCTCGTCGCTCCTGATCCCCTGATGACCCACAAGCGGGACGACCCGCGCCCGATCGCCTAGCATGTGGGCGGAGGATTGCATCATGGCGCCCAGTCGCAAGTCGTCGCTCGTCCGCCCCGAACAGGCGCATCTCGGCCGCTCGACCCCGCTCATCGTCGCACCCAAACACGCGGTGCTCGGAACGCCGACGATGCCGCCGTTCCCCGGAATGGACCCGCTTGTCGTCGGGATGGGCTGTTTCTGGGGCGCAGAGCGGAAATTCTGGCAGGCCGAGGGGGTCCACTCGACGCAGGTCGGCTATGCAGGCGGTATCACGCCGAACCCGAGCTACGAGGAGGTCTGCAGCGGCCGCACGGGCCATAACGAGGTCGTGCGGGTGGTCTACGACCCGAAGCGCACCTCCTACGAAGCGCTGCTGCGCGTCTTCTGGGAGTGCCACGATCCGACCCAGGGCATGCGCCAGGGCAACGACGCCGGCACCCAGTACCGCTCCGGCCTCTACGCCACGTCGGACGCCCAGCGCGAGGCCGCGCTCCGTTCCCGCGACCTCTTCCAGAAGGGCCTCGACGCGGCGGG
>JANNRU010000579.1:0-2572 GCA_031401755.1 Acidobacteriota bacterium
TGTCGGCCCACGGGCTCGACGCTGCGTTCGTCTCGGGGATGCAGGCTCTGGGATATCGGCCCGGCATCGACGAGTTGATTGATCTCGGCGTTCACGGCGTTCCGGTGGCAGCCGCGCAAGAATTGGCCAGCCTTGGTCTGACTGGGATTCCGGTGCAGGACTTGATTCGATTCCGAGCCCATGGGATCGACCCGCGATTTCTCCGCGGCATGGCCGACGCCGGTTTCCCTCCGTCGAACTCCGACGATCTGATCCGGCTCCAATCGCACGGCCTCGATCCGGAGGCGGTGGCGTCCCTGCGAGCAGTCGAGGGATTCGATCTGACCGTCGAGGATCTCGTTCGACTCCGAACTCATGGCATCGACTCGGACTATCTCGGGGGATTGGCCGACGCCCACCAGCCCGGCCTCGACGTCGAAGGCGTGATCGACCTACGGAACCACAGTATTGCTACGGAGGTTTTCTGTGCGCTGGTGCGAGCGGGCCACGGGCAGACCGATCACGTGGTCGCTCTGACCGTCCATGGAGTCGATCCCGGTACGATCGAGGAGTTCGCCGAGCTGGGTTATCGGGCCCTGGACGTCGACGAGTTGGTGCGACTCCAGGTGCACGGCGTCGACCCGCAGTTCGCCCGATCCCTGGCCCGAGCCGGCCACGGCAACCTGAGCGTGGAGCAATTGATCGACGCGAGGGTCCACGGCGAGGTACGGAGCCATGCCTTGCGCCGCGACTAGCCCCCGGCCGAAAACCGTCGGTAGCCGGCCGTCGAGTCGCTCGCGATTCTCGAGATTTCCCGCGGGGTCCTTGGCCTCAGTCCTGCGTCCGGCGTGCCGCCGTCATCAGATTCGTTTAAATCCGAGTTCCCCGATGGTCCTGGCGATCCCCTGAAAGACTCGATCGGACTGGGGTTCGAGTCGACGCACGATTGTCGACTTGAAGGGCAACTTCCAGACAGGCGCGTGCATCGTCCATGCAATCGCGGCGGCCCCGTCCGGATCGTTTCCGAGACCGTTTTCAAAGTTCGTGGATTGGAACCCGGAAATTGCCGAGAGGCCGATTCCGATCGCGCCGAGCTACCTGAGATTCGATCTGGAGGCTTTGGCGGGTGTCTACCGGAACAGCCTGGAGTGAAGCCCTTCTTTGAGCCAGGCGACCTCCAAACAGCTAGTGTCCAAAGAATTGACTTGACCGTCCGCTCCGGGCGTCGTGTATTTAGGAATCCAAGAGTAACGGTCCGGCGGAACACTAGTCCGCCAGGGGTAACCATGATTGTCAGGTGTTGCGTGGGGTTCGCGCTGACCCTGCTGTTCGTCGGGTTCGCCGCAGCGGCGGAGATCACGTTCCAAGTCACCGAGGTCGATCTCGGACAGGACATCGCAACGGTCGCGATCAGCGGAAGCGAGTGGTTGACCTTCGGCATCGGCATAAACGGGACTACTCTGCTGGTTTACGGCCCTCCGAACGAGGATCCGTTCCCACCGGCGACCGATGACAACGGAGTCTTCGAGGCCGTCGGGAATTCGATGGAGATCGTCTTTAACGACGTGGTGACCGACCTCGAGGTGGATTGGTATTCGCCCGCCGAGGCGGCTTCAACGCTCTTCGCCTTCGATGCGAACGGTGTGGCTACGCAAGTCGTGGCCAACGCCGGCGGCGCGCTTTCCGATACTGAAGTATTTCCCGGCCCCGTCAAACGCCTCGTCATCGAAAGCGATCCTGCCACTTTGTGCGTCGCCAATCTGCGGTTTGTGCCGCTTGCAAGCGTTCCCGCCGCATCGACGACAGGGCTCGCTGTGACGGCAATCGTGCTGTTGTTGTCGCTTGTCGGACTCGTCTATCACCGTTGGTTGCGAAATTATAAGATTGCAGCAGAAAATTCGTGAGTCGACGATGAACCGCCACGGTTCTCCAGACGTCGAAAGCTGCTATGATTCGACTACCGAAGATTCCGACGTTCGGTTGTTCCTGACCGAAAACCTCTGAGGAGTTTTCATGCGCTCAGCGTCCCCGCTCGGTTTCGTTTCGCGCATCCTCGCGCTTGCCTGGTTCGTCGTCGCGGGATCGTCGGGCGTGGCGAGTGCGCAGGGGGTCAACATCAATCTCGACGGGATCTCGATGAACGGCGCCGAGAGCCAGGTCGAAACGCAGATGATCGAGTTCTTTCCACCGTGTGTCCGGAACCGGATCACCAACAATACGACAGGTGGCTTCACATTTTCGTGGCCGGGCGCCGGGCCGGGCGGATTCGCCTCCCGGGTCTTTCCCGGGCCTGATGTGGGAACACAGTGGGAGTGGGACACTGTCGGGGCCGTCTTCAATCTCCAGAGTTCGATCACGTTCAAGCCCGGACTGGGGCTGCCCGTTTTCGGAGTTCCGGGCTCGGGAATTCAGGGGCTCGGCAGCGACCGGACGTTCGTGGTGAATGGCCTGGGCACCCAGGCCGGCGGTCTGCTGTCCGCCGAGTCGCTCGGCTCGTCCTTCATCACGTTTTTCAGTCCGAATCAGACGATCGCGACCTGCGGTAGCTCGTTCGTTCCGGGAAGATCCGAGCAAACCGTGACGAACCCGTCGA
>JANNRU010000580.1:0-5057 GCA_031401755.1 Acidobacteriota bacterium
GTAAACCCACACATATAGGGCGCCGCCTTCGGCAACCAACGCGGCAGCTCTGGCCAGCGCGTCCGCTGTACTCCAAGTGTGATGCAGAACTCCATGCGTATAAAGAAACTCGAACTGTCGATCCGAAAACGGCGGAGCAAACACCGATGCCTGAACGAAATTCAACCGATCATTCGAACCGAATCGCGCCGCCGCGCGAAGCACAGCCGCGCTCAAATCGAGCCCCCATGCGGTTGCCCCGAATTGCTCAGCTGCGTGGTTCGTGGTGACTCCCAGCCCGCAACCAATCTCGCAATACAGTTTGCCTCGCAACGCGTCACGCTTTAGTCCACATTCGCCTTCAAACGTGGCAACACGATCGTCGGTCGAAGCGGTCCAAAGCGTGTTGCCGTAGTCATAGGCCAGCCACTCGGCGGAGAAACTCTCGGCGACTTCTTGCTCTCCGCGCGGTGGTTTCTTGTGGGGCAACGAAAACGCATCAGGAATCGCCCTCCGCCATTCGTTCGGCCATCGCTCGACCACCTCCGTGGCGGCGGTCGTGGGATAGGTCAAACACATCGGAACGCCGCGACTGATCGGAAACAACGCGCGACATCCCGCACAGGTCAGACAGCCTTCTGCTACCCACCCGTCGCCGAGCGCACCGCTCTCGAAACTTACGAGCCTAAGGTCACCGCGACAGCACGGGCATCGCAATGTGCTCAGCGCCTTCTTCCACACGATCGAACTCTCCCTGCGTGTAACCGACCAATAACCGGCGGCGCATCTGCACTGGCGACTACCGCCGCGGCTATTGGGTACAACCGACGACCACGGCTGCTGAAAACCTTGACCTACGAACCTACCACTTTGCGAGCATTTGCTCGTTCTTTGATCCTACAGCATGAGTCGGTGTACCCGTCGGCGGCTCGGAATCGCCGAGTAGAAAACTCTACAGCTCGAAACAGAACTCACGCCTTCTCGATCATCGAGGTCACTGCATCAATCAAACGACGTTCATCTTGGTCCCAACGCAGTTCGGCCTTCACAGCTTGTGCACCAGCCTCGCCGAGAATCGCTCGTCGCTGAGGCGAAGCGAGCTCGCGCACGGCAACCACAAGTGACTGGGGATCGCTATCCGTATAGACGAGGCCACAGCGATATCGGTCGACGAGACCCGCAAGCGCCCGCGACTGGGTGACCACGACGGGCTTCCCCCTGGCCATGTAGTCGTAGATCTTGTTTGGTAAGGTCGTTTCAATGTGCGGTGTGACGAGGTGCGGCACAAGACACACATCTGCCGCGTCGATCAACGCGGGCAGAGCGGCGTGCTCGACCCAGCCGACCAACCGAACCCGCGACGAGACGCCCAACTCGGCCGATAACGCCTCCAGCTGCGCCGCGCCTTCACCACGACCCGCAATTACGACCACCGGGTCATGACCCTCTCGCACGAGCTGCGGAAGGCTCCTGATCACGGTTGCCAGACCACGGGATGGCTCTAAGCCTCCCGTATAGAGCAGGCGCAGCCCTGCATGCTCGGCCCAGATTGATGGTGCCCGGGTCGACGACTCTCCCGAACGCACGCTGTTCAAGACCGGAGTGTTTCGTATCACCCAGACCGGCGTCCGGGCTGAGTTTACCATCGGTCGGACGCGGTCGGCGCTCGCATCAGAAACCACCAACACCCCGTCAACGTGTTTCACAACCCACCGCTCTAAAATGCGCAACAGGATCGGGTTTCGAAGGATCCAATCCAGAGCGTGCGGTCCCCGATAGCGCCACGTGTCTTCGATCATCGCTGGATAGTCTTCAGCCATGTCCATCAGAACTGGGACTCCCAACCTCCGGCCGACGAGCCAGGCGGTCGGTGCCAACGGAAGATCACGAACCACGATGAGCTTGGCGTTAGCTTCCCGCACCGCAACGCTTGTTGCCCGAATCCAAACCGGCGAAAAGAACGCAGGGAAATTGAGGAAATATCTGAGGAACTGGCTTGTTCCTCCGGGAAGCCGGTGAATGCGTAGGTTGGCACTCAGGGTCTCCCGAGTGGCCAGACCATCGCGATTCCTCGAAACGATCGTCGTCGGATACCCGCCGCTGCTGAACGAGCGGGCAAACTTTTCGACGCGAACATCCCACGGGTATTGATCCTGAAACAGGAGACAGAGTGCAGCCTGCGAACCCATTGAGTTGCGCCCGCCCTTCACTCCGCGTCGTGCGACCATGTTGGACGCCGACCGTTGGCGGCCGGACTCACAATCGGAGCTTCGTGAGCGATCTGCGATATGTAGGTTTCAAACCACACCTGGAACACCATGAGCGCCCAGATTATCTTCTGATTGCTTTCAATCCCAGCCTGATGTCGCTCGACTATCGACTGCACCGAATCAGTCCGAAACAAGCCGTGAGCATCGAGCCTTGACGGCGCCAGAACTTCCCCGATGGCTCTAGTCCAGTCTGGCTGTCGCATCCAGTGACCCATCGGACCGATGAATCCTTGCTTGCGGTGCGCGAACACTTCGCCCGGTAGATGTCTCCGCGCGATCTTTTTCAATATCCGTTTCTTGCCGAAGAGTGATACCTTTTTACGGGACGGAATCGATGCACAATACTCGACCAATTCATGATCGAGAAGGGGAACTCTGACCTCTAGACCGTGCCGCATACTCGTTCGGTCAGTGAGGGCCAAGACATCGTCCGGAACGTATGATTTTAGATCCATGTAGAATACCCGATCGAGCGGATCCTCAGCCGGAGCCCCGTTGAACACGCCTGCAAACCGTTCCTGCAATTCCGAAAATGCAGCGTCATACGGGATGGTCGACGACAGAATGTTCTGCGCCCCTTGCTGCGGTGAAATCCGAAGGTAGTCAAAGTATCTTTCAGCGTCGGAATCGTCGGTGGCCCGCAACAGACGTTTGAGCCGATTCACCGTTTCTACGCCGTCGCTGCGCTCTGACACTCGGTCCGCCAGGGGAACGAGCACTTTTCGACGTAGCACGCGGGGAAGGAAGTTTAACCAGCGCCCAATTCTAAAACCCAGGTAACGTTCATAACCGCCGAACATCTCATCGCCGCCAAGACCGGAGAGCGCGACTTTAACGAATCGTCGTGTCTCGCGGCTAATCTCGCTCGCAGGAATCGCTCCGGAGTCCGCGAATGGCTCGTCGAAAGTACGAGCCACCTCTCCAAGAACATCCACACCCGGAGGGTACACCTCGATCTCTCGGTGTAGCGTGCCATGCATGGAAGCGACTTTCCTGGCGACCGCACGCTCGTCGAAGTACCCCCCGATGTCGCCTCCGAATCCCGCGCAGAAGGTCTGTGTCGCGGCATTCGATTGCGCGGCCATCATCGCGACGACCAAGCCCGAGTCGATCCCGCCACTGAGAAACGCCCCCAACGGAACATCAGCGATCAAGCGAAGCTTGACGGCCCGAGCGATGAGATCTTCCAGTTCATCTTGCTGGACCCTGTAGTCGACTTCTTTCTCGTCGAACTGCACATCCCAGTAGACATGCTCACGGTGGCCGTTTGATCCGACGATCAAGGTGGTGGCCGGCTGAAGTTTCCGGATCCCCTTGAAAATTGTCCACGGTGCCGGAACGTATCCCAAGTTGAGGTACGCAACGAGTGCGACAGGGTCGATCTGGCGGGGACGACTCCATGCGGACAAAATCGCCTTTATCTCGGACGCGAAGAACCAATTGCCGTCACACTCGGCGACGTACAGAGGTTTGACGCCGAGTCGATCTCGAGCCAAGAGCAATTCACGTTTGTCCTCGTCCCATAGCGCGAAGGCGAACATTCCACGGAACAATTCGACGCAGCGGGGTCCATATTCTTCATAGGCGTGGACGATAACTTCAGTGTCAGTGCGTGAGGCGAATCGATGCCCTCGCGACTCCAATTCTCGCCGTAATTCCTGAAAATTGTAAATCTCGCCGTTGAAAATAACGCACTTTCGCCGGTCTTCGCTGTAGATAGGTTGCGCCCCGCCGGGTAGATCGATGATGCTGAGCCGCGTATGGCCGAGGAACACACGGGGCGCCGAGTAGGTGCCGTGACCATCTGGACCTCGGTGAGCAAGAGCCGTGGTCATTCGATTCAAATCCGACTTCGCAACGAGGTTTTCGCCATCCAGCGCCAACCACCCGGCTATGCCACACATTTGCTTGCTCGGTTTCTCGGTTCGACGAGGTTATGTGGTGCGTGCACGCATCGTAAGGAGCACATACCAGGCGTATTTCTGAGTCCACGGAAACAATCGGAACAACGCGCGGTCAAGAGCCACCGTTGGCCTCAATAAACTTCCCACCAAGCGGGCCGGTAGAACCGCTCCGAGCACTAGCGGGACCAGCGCGGTCAAGTAGTACGCCCGGTAGTCGATTGTAAACCAGGGGCTCGCTTGAGCTATGAATTCCTGCAAGTTCAGTGGTCGCTCGTCGGCGGTTCGATACTCGGGCGTGCGTCGGCGATAAAAATTGATAGCCGCGTTTGAACCTAACGGTTCCGCAAATAGTGCACGCCCATTTGGCCGCAGAATTCGAGCCATTTCCGGTAAGGCGAGCTTCAAATCTAGATGATGCAGAATCGCGAAGCCGACCGCCGCGTCAAAATGGCCGTCAGGGAACTCGAGTTTCTCTGCGACCATCTGCTTGACTTCATATTGCGCATTACGCGGTGCAGCACAGAGTCGATCGCGAGCCTGGGTTACGGCCTCAGTTGATATATCGAATGCCTGCAGTCGAATGGGTAAACTTGCGAGTTCGGACGTACTCCAGCCGGTTCCGCACCCGTACTCGAGGATTTCTTCACCTGTTTGGGCCGCCAGAGATTTCAACAAGTCCTGAAAAATGGGATAGGTCGGGTGCGTGGAGTATACGAACGAACAGCCGTCGCCGGCGGCGTGCGAAAGATCGTGATGAGCCAGTTCACGTCGATGGCGCTCGACCAACGACGATGCGTCGGTATCGCTTTTCTTTTTCATCGGCTGCCGCCTCGCGCGGACGTCAACCGCAGGTCCATGCCTTGGCGCGCTAAATCCGCTGGGGCACTACCCAGAATGCGGTCAG
>JANNRU010000581.1:0-5232 GCA_031401755.1 Acidobacteriota bacterium
CGTTCCATCTCCGTCAATTGACGCCGGAATTGCTCATCGCTCAAGAATGTGGCGCGCGGATCGCCAATCGTGGACAGCAAGATGCGCGCCATCAGAAACCACCCCGGGTGACTAGACTCAGGTCATAGTGTCCCGTTCGAAACTCTTCGTTGCCGAGTAGACGGAGATGAAAACCGATCGTCGTGGCCATCCCTATTATTCGCGTATGCTCCAACGCCTTCCGACTCGCTTCGAGCGCTTTTGGCCGATCAGCGGCGTGGACGATCAACTTGCCGATCATCGAGTCGTAGTGCGGAGGGATTCGCCAGCCCGCTCGCACGGCGGAGTCCCAACGCACCGATGCGCCGTCGATTCGGGACGGCGGGGCTTCGAACTCCGTGACCAGGCCCGGATCCGGCCTGAAGCCGTCGTCCGGATCCTCGGCATTGACACGAAACTCGATCGCGTGCCCGCTGAAACGGATCTCGTCTTGATCCAGGCACAAAGGCTCGCCGGCAGCGATCCGTAACTGCCATTCCACCAGATCGACTCCCACGCGCATCTCGGTCACCGGGTGCTCGACCTGCAGGCGCGCATTGACTTCCATGAAGTGGAAGCTCCCATCCGAATCGCGCAGGAACTCGACCGTGCCGGCGTTTCGGTAACCAAGCCCGGCCACGGCCCGAGCCACTCTCCGTCCCAGAACTTCGCGTTGCTGCTCTCCGACTACGCACGACGGCGATTCCTCGACCAGCTTCTGATGCGCCCGCTGAATCGTACACTCGCGCTCGCCGAGGTGGACCGCCTTGCCCCAGGTGTCGACGAGCACCTGGAATTCGATGTGACGGCCGCCGTCGAGGAACTTCTCGAGATAGACCGCGCCGTCGCCAAAGGCCGATTGGGCCTCACGCACCGCCTCGGGAAACCCGCGGACCAACGCCGCCACATCGGCACAGCGACGCATTCCTTTCCCGCCGCCTCCCGCTGCTGCCTTGAGTAGGACGGGATAGCCGATCACCTCAGCGGCCTGGCGTGCGTGGTCCAGATCGCGAAGCGCGCTGAGCGTCCCGGGTATTGTCGGCAACCCCGCGCCGGCCATCGCGCGCTTGGCCTCGAGCTTGTCTCCCATCCGGCGGATCGCCGAGGCCGGGGGACCGACGAAGACTAGACCGAGACCGACACAACGCGCGGCAAAGGCAGCGTTCTCGGCCAGGAATCCGTACCCAGGATGGACGGCCTGGCAGTCGCTCTGCAGCGCGACCTGGAGGATCGAATCCTGATTGAGGTAGGACGCGTCCGCACGAGCGGAGCCGACACAAACGATCTCGTCGGCCGCGTCGAGCCAAGGGCCGTCACGGTCGGCTTCAGAGTGGACCGCCACCGTGCGGATCCCCAAGGACCTGCAGGTGCGCAGGACCCGCAGCGCGATCTCGCCGCGATTGGCCACGAGAAGCTTCCTAAACAACGCGACTCCAGTCCGGCGCAGGCGAAGCAGCCCTCGGCGCCGCGCGAGAGTTTACCACCGGAACCTGCGTACCCACGGAACACTGTTGGGCGGAGGCCTCCGAGGCGCACTGCCTGCTAAACTCCTTTGGGTTCCCAGAAGTAGGATTAGCGTGTCTCCCAACCTTTCACGTCGCGCCGCTTCGATGCCCGCCTCGCCGATCCGGCGTCTCGCTCCGCTAGCCGCCGAGGCGCGACGACGCGGCCTCGTCCTGCACCCACTCAACATCGGCCAGCCCGATCTTCCGACCCCGCCACAAATTCTCGATCGATTGCGCGAGTTTCAGGAACCGAACTTGGCCTACGGTCCGTCCCAGGGTCTTCCGGAATTCATCGAGACGCTTCGATGCTATCACTCACGAATCGGACTCGACGTCGGCCAGGAAGAGATCTTCGTCACCACAGGCGGGAGCGAAGCGCTGCTCTTCATTCTCGCCGCGATCGCCGACCACGGCGACGAAGTCCTGGTCTTCGAGCCGTTCTACACGAATTATTCAGGCTTCGCGCACATGATCGGCGTGAACGCTGTTCCGGTCACGACTCGCGCGGATGACGGCTATCGACTTCCGGCGCCCGAGGAGATCGAGCGCCGGATCGGGCCACGGACCCGCGCGATCCTGCTCTGCTCGCCCAACAATCCGACCGGCACGGTTTACACCGTGACCGAGCTTGAAGCACTGGCCGAGATCTGCCGGCGGCGGGACCTGTTCCTCGTCGCCGACGAGGTCTACCGCGAGTTCGTCTATGACAGCAATCGGCATGTATCGGCATGGGCTCTCGACGGAATCGCCGACCGCGTAATCATCGCCGACAGCCTCTCCAAACGCGTTTCCATGTGCGGTGCGCGCATTGGGTGGATCCTCACTCGCAACCAGATGGTTTTGAGTGCGCTGTTGCGCTTCGGCCAGGCGCGGCTGTGCCCGCCGACGCTGGGTCAATATCTCGGAACCGCGCTCGAGTCGGTCCCCGCGGCTTACATTCAAGGAGTCGTGAACGAATACCAGAAGCGGCGCGATCTGGTATTCGACTCCCTCGCAGCCATTCCACGGATCACGGTTCGCCGGCCCGAGGGCGCATTCTATCTCTGCCCGCGATTGCCCATCGATGACACTCAGCGATTCGCCGAGTTCCTGTTGAGCGATTTCTCTATCGACGGCGAGAGCGTGATCGTCGCTCCCGCCGACGGCTTTTACGCCACCCCGGGTTTGGGCCGCGACGAGGTCCGGCTAGCTTACGTGATCGACCGTAGCCGGCTCTCGCGTGCGATGCGAATCCTGGTTGAGGGCCTGGCGGCCTACGAACGGACCCGAACTGCTACCGATCGCTGATCGGTCGAACGCCCCCAAGTCCTCTAGCGCTTCGAGCGCTGTACCGCCGCTAAGTTCCTGCATGCAGCGGAAGTGACGCTCGGGACAACGGCGCGGACCGTGTCGATGGCATGGACGGCAGGCCAGCGACGGATGCTCGAGATAGCGCACGCGCGCACCGACGGGTGCCAGCCCCTGCGCCGGCCCAGTCGGTCCGAAAACCACGAGCGTCGCGACGCCCGTCGCCGCGGCCAGATGCGCCGGACCGCTATCATTGGCTACGACGGCTTGGGCGCGTGCGACGAGCGCAACTAGATCGTCGACCGTCGTCCTACCGGTCAGACCCACGGCTCCTGCGCCACAAGTCCGCAATATTTGTTCCTCGATATCGCGTTCATTCGGGACACCGACCACGACGGGAACGAGTCCTCGTCGGAGCGCGCCGGAAGCGACCTCGGCAAATCGGGAGCTCGGCCAACGCTTGGTCCGCCGGACCGACCCGGGAGCCAGCACGAGCAAGGCCGATCCCGGCGCGACCCCGGATGCGGCCAGCATCGCATCGACCCGCCGACCCGCCGCCGGGTTCCAGTCCAGTCGGGGCAACGAATCAATGGGCAGAGGCCGCGCTCCGACCGCCTCGGCCAACCCGAGATAGCGCTCGGTTGCCGGCTCGGAACGCGGGAGGTCGACGCGATGCGTGTAAGCGAAGGCCCCGGGCGCACCGGCGAAACCGACTCGGACGGGGGCCCGGGCGGCCAATGCGATCAAACCGGTATGGACCGAACGCTGCGCACAGATCACACCGTCGAACCGCCCCTGCACCGCGCGGCGGACTTGACCGAACCGACCCGCGATCGCCGCCGATGCAGGTTCCTTGTCGATCCCGACGCAGCGATCGACCACGCCCTGCCCTGAGATCAGCGCGGCGCCGGCATGTCGGGCGAACAACGTCAGCTCCGCATCCGGATAAGTCCGCCGCAGCAGGCGCAGCAACGGCAACGTCATGACGACGTCGCCGAGAAACGCTGTCTGGACAACGAGGAGACGATCGAACCTCGAGAGAATCGTCGCTCTCGGAACCGCGTGGTTCATCGGCCGCTGAATCTTGGCTCGCGTTTGGCCAGATAGGCCTCCAGCCCTTCACGCGCGTCGTCGCCAAGGAATAGCTGTTGCTGGAGTTCGCGCTCAAGAGCGAGCCCTTCGTGGAATCCGGACTCCGAACCGCTGGTCACGGCGCGCTTGATCAGGCCCACCGCGCGCGAGGCCTTGGCCGGCGGAACGAAGCGACTGGCGAACTCGACCACCGCGCGATCGAACTCTTGCGGCTCGAACAACTGGTGAACCAAACCCAGTGTCAGCGCTTCGTCGAACTCGAACGTGCGGCCCGTGATCATCAACTCGAGTGCTCGGCTACGGCCCAAGACTCGGGACAATCGTTGGGTCCCGCCCGTTCCGGGGAGCAATCCGAGCTGAACCTCGGGCAGCCCGATCTTTCCTGCTCCTCGTCGAGCAATTCGCAGGTCCGCGGCCAGCGCGACCTCGAGCCCTCCGCCGACCGTGTGCCCGTTGAGCGCGGCGATCACGAGCTTGGGCGTCTGCTCCAGGCGACTCAGCGTTTCGTTAGCGTGCAGGCAAAAGTAGTACTTGTACCGGGGGTCGGCATCTTGCAATTCGGCGATATCCGCGCCTGCACAGAAGAATCGGTCGCCTGCCCCGCGCAACACGAGCACGTGAACTTCGGCATCCATCCGGGCCCGAAGAATCACCTCGTCGAGCTGGCGCATCATCGCGTAGCTGTAAGTGTTGGCGGGTGGATGCACCAACTCGATCCAAGCGATTCCAGATTCGACCCGATACCCGATTAGCTGGTCAGTCATCACACCCTCTCGCGTGTGCGAAAGCTCAGACCGAGCGCAAGCGGCGCGCTACCGCGTCGCCCGCTGCCGCCGTTCCGAGCGTGCCGCCCACGTCCGCCGTGCACTCTCGGGCCGACAGGCACTCGATGACCGCGCGCTCGACTCGTAAAGCTGCATCGCCGCAACCTGTCTCGGCGAGCATCATCGCTGCCGTGAGGATCGCGGCGATCGGATTGGCTTGATCGGTTCCGGCGTACTTCGGGGCGGAACCGTGGACCGGCTCGAACATCGATGTTGCCCCTGGCCGAAGGTTTCCCGAGGCCGCCATTCCCAATCCCCCCTGAAGCTGAGCCGCCATGTCCGTGACTATGTCACCGAACATGTTGCAGGTCACGATGACTTCGAAGCGCCGCGGATCCTTGATCAACTGCATCGCCAGAGCGTCGATGTAGAAATGATCGGACTCGATCGTCGGATACTCGGCGCCGACCTCGGCGAAGACGCGTTGCCAGAGATCGTGACCGTAGCGCAGTGCGTTAGACTTATCGGACATGGTCACCCGGCCGCGACTGTTGCGTTCGGCGTAC
>JANNRU010000582.1:0-5981 GCA_031401755.1 Acidobacteriota bacterium
CGGCAAGGCGCTCGGATTGAAGGCCATCGTCGACGAAGCGCTGGCGATGCCCGGCACCGGCAGCATCCGCGACGTGATCGTCTGCGCCGACGATCGCCGCGCTGGTCGGCGTGGACCTGGGACCGACCATGGGCCGAGACCGTTCGCGCCTCGCCGATGCTCCGCCTCGGGTTCCCGCCGTGCGGCGCTAGCCCGACTTCGGCTGAGGGGGGTTTCGGTTCGGAAACCCCCCCGGCGGTCGCGTCTCCCCGTTCTTGCCTTGCCGTGGTCCATGGTTGAAGGCATGAAAATCCCGAACCCAGGTCGGGAGTCTGGCGGGCCGAGTCCGCCGGGGACCTTCCCGCGGTCCCTGCGAGCGCTGATCGTCGACGACCAACCGCTGAACCAGCGCGTCGCGCGGCGGATGCTCGAGCGCCTCGGCTGCCGGGTCGACGTCGTCGACGACGGGACCGCCGCGCTCGCGGCCTGTGCCGCCACGCGCTTCGATTTCATTCTGATGGACTGCCAGATGCCCGAGATGGACGGTTTTCAAACCACTCGCGAGCTTCGACGACGCGAGCGCGGTCAGACCTACACCCCGGTCCTTGCTGTGACGGCCCTCGGACAACCGGGCGACGAGGACCGCTGCCTGGAAGCGGGCATGGACGGTTACCTCATGAAGCCGATCACGCTCGAAAGCCTGCGCGTCGCGATCGAGCCCTGGATCGATCGCTGACTTAGCGATTTGGCGAGGGACGCCGGGCTCGGTCCGTTCGCGGACCCGAACGCGCGGCACCACCGGGAATCCTGAAGCGACTTGTGGATCGATTTCGGCCGGTCCTCCAAACTGCAGGGGTACCGGAGCTACCCTGTGCCCCACTCGATGAAAGAAGAGGTCCCTATGAAAGGAATTCGACGCGCGAGCCTCCTCGTGCTGGCCGAGCTCATTTCGGTCTCCGGGGCCTTCCCCGCCGACCCTCCCCGTCCGGCCTCGGCCGCTCGGACTCCGGCCGGGCCGCTGCTCGATCCCTGGGTCGGCGAATTCGGCGGAGTGCCTCCATGGAGCGCGGGGACGCCAGCAACCTACGAAGCAGCGCTCGCGGTCGCCGTAGCCTCGCGCAAGGCCGAGATCGCCGCGATCGTGGCCCAGACCGCCGAGCCGAGCTTCGAGAACACCATCGCCGCGCTCGAAGACGCCGGACGGCAGCTCGATCGTGTGGCCCGGATGTTCTACGTCATCAACGACAACGTGAGCACGCCGGCGCACGAAGCGCTCAACCTGCGCATGGCCCCGATGCTCGCCGCCTCCCAGGACGAGATCACCTTCGACGCGCCGTTGTTCGCGCGAATCAAGAAGTTGCACGAGACGCGCGCGACCCAGACGTTGACCGCCGAGCAGCGGCGATTGCTCGAACGAACGTTCGACAACTTCGTGCGCGCGGGCGCCGGGGCCTCGCCCGAGACCAAGCTACGGGTTTCGGCGATCAATCAGGAGTTGGCCGGACTGTTCGCCGAGTTCCAGAACAAGGTCCTAGCCGACGAGAACACATGGACCACGCTCGAGACCGACGCCGACCTGGCGGGACTTCCCAGCTCGCTCGTCTCCGCGGCAAAGGCGGCGGCTGACGAGCGCAAGCTCGCGATCAAAGGCGTCATCGTCAACACTCGATCAAGCGTCGATCCGTTCCTCGCCTTCTCGACGCGACGCGATCTGCGCGAGAAAGTCTGGCGCAAATTCGTCGACCGCGGAGACACCGGCAACACCAACGACACCAACCAAACGATCAAAAAGATCGTTCGCCTCCGAGCCGAACGCGCCCGACTGCTCGGCTTCGAATCTCACGCGCACTGGCGCATGCAGGACACGATGGCGCGGGATCCGCGCAAGGCGATGGACCTGATGCTCCGCGTCTGGAAGCCGGCCGTGGCTCGAGTCGGTGAAGAGGTCGCCGACATGCAACGCATCATCGACGCGGAAAAGGCCGGATTCAAGCTCGCGCCCTGGGACTACAAGTTCTACGCCGAGAGAGTGCGCAGCGAGCGGTACGACCTCGACCAGGCCGAACTCAAGAACTACTTCGAACTGAACAAAATGATCGAAGCCGGGTTTTGGGCGGCCGGAGAGTTGTACGGATTGAGCTTTCGCGAGATCACCGGCCAGGTACCGGTCTTCCATCCCGACGTGCGGGTCTGGGAGGTGCGGGACCGGGTGAGCGATCGTTTTGTCGCACTCTTCTACGGGGATTACTTTGCGCGCGCGGGCAAACGCTCGGGCGCCTGGATGACGACCTACCGCTCGCGCGAGAAATTCAGGGGAGCGGTCAACTCGCTCGTCTCGAACAACAATAATTTCGTCAAGGCCGCCCCGGGCGAGCCGGTGCTGATCTCGCTCGACGACGCGGAAACCCTGTTCCACGAGTTCGGGCACGCGCTGCACGAGTTCGTATCCGAGGTGACCTATCCGGGGCTCGGCGAAACGCCGCGCGACTTCGTCGAGTTCCCGTCGCAGATCAACGAACACTGGGTCCTGACCCGCGAGGTGCTCGATCGATTCGCCAGGCATTACAAGACCGACGCCGCGATGCCTCAAGTCCTGATCGACAAGGTGCAGCGTTCGCGCAAGTTCAACCAGGGCTTCACCACCGTCGAGTACCTGGCTTCGGCGATCATCGACATGGAATTGCACCTGCTTCCCGATGGCGACGTCGACCCGGACGTTTTCGAACGCGAGACGCTCGCGCGCGTCGGCATGCCGCGCGAGATCGTGATGCGACACCGGACGCCGCAATTCAACCACCTGTTCACCAGCGATGCCTACTCGGCCGGTTACTACAGCTACCTGTGGTCCGAAGTAATGGACGCGGACACGTGGAAGGTCTTTGAAACCGAGGGCGTCTGGGACAAATCCACGGCGGCACGATTCAGAAAGTACCTGCTATCGGTCGGTAACTCGGTCGATCTCGCGGAGGCCTTTCGGACTTTTCGCGGACGCGACCCCGAGGTGACCGCACTGCTCGAGCAACGCGGGTTCGCCGAGGACGCAGGGAAGTCCGGCTCCGTCGCAGGAGCCGACGGGCACTGACGATGTCCCCGGTGGGCGATACCCGGCTCCGTGAACCGTCGCCCAGAATATCCGGAATCTGACCAGAAGCTCATTGACTTCCGCTCGGTTCGTGGAATATTCACGGGGGCCGTCCCCGGAGCCGGGAAAGCCAGGAGGATCGGACGCAATGACCCGACCGCGGTTAATCGTGACCCACTGGCTCGTCTGCGCGTGCGCTGCGCTCTCGGCCGCTTCCCTGTCCAACGCGCTCGATCCCAAACCGCAAGCCGGCCCAGTCGCGCTCGCGGAGAAGGAATTTTTCAAGCCGGAGCTACAAATCGGTTCGACCCACGTCGCCGAGGCCACTTTGGTCGAATCGGTTGCCGGTCGCGAAGCTTGGCAGCAGTTCCGCGCGATGCTCGGCGGATCTGCCGTGGCCTGGTTCGATCCACGGTCCGGGACCCCGTCCTCGATCGTCGCCCGCGTGCCGATGATTCCGGGGCGCGGCAATGATTTAGCGCTCGCCGGCGTGGCCGAGCGCCTTGGACGCCCGATCGCCGCGGTGGACTCGCGAGTCGTTGGCGATCTGGTCCGGCAGTTCGTGGAATCGAACGCGGACGCGCTAGGCATCGACTTCGCCCAACTCGGAGCCGCGGAGACCGCCCACGTTGCCGACGAGTTGTGGCAGATCAGCATCCCGCAGACGATTCGTGGCGTGCGCGTACGCCACGGCCGGATCGTGGCCACGGTCAACCAAGGCAACCTGATCCTCTTGGGCACCGACACCTGGGGCAACGTCCGCGTCGACGTGACCCCGCGCATCACCGCCGACCAAGCAATTGAGCTTGGCTTCGCCTGGGTCGGAGGAAAATCGACCGCGGACACCTTCTGGGCCAAGCCGACGCTCGAGATCATTCCGCTCGCGCCTCCCGAAAGGCAGGCCGGCGAGTCGTTCGCGGGCCCGGTCGGCACGGGCTACGGCCATCGGCTGGCCTGGGCCTTCGGATTCACTCGATCCGGCGAGGACGCTGCCTGGGAGATCCTCATCGATGCCCACTCCGGCGAGGTCTTGGCGCTCGAGGACAAGAATCAATACGAGGCCAAGCGGATCAGCGGGGGGGTCTATCCCCTCACCTCAACGGGAATCTGCCCGACGGCCGCGACCTGCGGAACGATGCAGGCCGACGCGCCGATGCCCTGGGCCAACACCGGCCTTTCGGTCCCGAATGATTTCGCGAACAGCGCGGGTATCTTCGAGTACCCAGGAGCCGGGAGCGCCACCACGACGCTCAGCGGCCGCTACGTTCGCATCGTCGACAGCTGCGGCGCGATCAGCGTCGTTTCACCGACGGGCAACATCGACCTTGCCGGGATCAATAACGATCACGACTGTACGAGCGGAGGCAACTCGGCGGGAAACACGGCGGCCGCGCGCTCGGCATTCTACGAGGTCAACAAACTCGCCGAGATGGCTCGCGGCTGGTTGCCGTCCAACACTTGGCTCCAGCAACAACTGACCGCCAACGTCAACTTGTCCCAGACCTGCAACGCGTTCTACACGCCTAGTGGCGGGACGATCAATTTCTATCGCTCGGGCGGCGGTTGCCGTAACACCGGCGAGATCGCGGCGGTCTTCGATCACGAGTGGGGCCACGCGCTGGACGATAACGACACCGGTGGGGCGCTGAGCAGTTCGAGCGAGGCCTACGCGGACATCGCGGCGATTTACCGATTGCAATCGTCGTGCGTGGGCTATGGATTCTTTCAAACGATCGACGACGGTTGTGGTATGACCGCCGACGGGACCGGCTTCAACGTCAACGAGTCCCAGAACGGAACCCACTGCGCAACGAACTGCTCGGGCGTGCGCGATGCCGACTGGGCGTTACACGCCGACGGCACGCCGGACACTCCGGCCAACTTCGTCTGCGGTCAGTGCGGAACCGGCTCGGGCCCCTGTGGCCGTCAAGTTCACTGCGCGGCGGCGCCTTCGCGCCAAGCCGCCTGGGACTTGGCTGCGCGCGACCTGCAGGCGCCGCCGTTCAACATGAGCGCCATCGATGCATTCATCATGGCCAACAAGATTTTCTATCAAGGCAGCGGTAACGTCGGAAGTTGGCACGCCTGCTCTTGCCCGTCGTCCGCGGACGGATGCGGCGCGACGAACGCCTACCTGCAGTGGCTCGCGGCCGACGACGACAACGGCAACCTCGCCGACGGTACCCCGCACATGACCGCGATCTACGCCGCCTTCGATCGTCACGGCATCGCCTGCGCCACGCCGGCCCCGCAGAATGGCGGCTGCAGCGGCGGTCCGACCGCGGCCCCGACCCTGATCGCGGAGGCCGGCAGCCATCAGGTATCGCTTTCTTGGACGCCGGTCGCCGGCGCGTCGAGCTATCGCGTCTTGCGCACGGAGGGTTACGCGGGCTGCGCCTTTGGCAAGGCCGTCATCGCGCAGGTCAGCGGGCTGAGTTTCACCGATCCTGACGCGGCCAACGGCCGAGACTACAGCTACGTCGTTCAGGCCGTCGGCTCGAGCGGCGCCTGCTCCGGACCGTCGAGCGCCTGCCTCACCGCGACCCCGCAACCCTGCGCCGGGTCGGTCTCGCTCGATAGGGACTTGTTCAACTGTAGCGACACGGTCTCGATCACACTGATCGATTCTGACCTCGTCGGCGCGGAAACGCACCCGGTCGAGGTCCGCTCCACGACCGAGGTCGACCCGGAAACGGTCGTCCTCAGTGAGATCCCGGCCGACTCCGGCCGCTTTATCGGCAGCATCGGCACGACGATCGGCGCAGCGGCTCAGGACGGCCTGCTCTCCGTGGGTCACACCGACACGCTCACGGTCGAGTATCTCGACTCTTCGTCGTGTGGCACTCCAAACGTCACGGTCGCACGCACCGCCACCGTCGACTGTCAGGGTCCCGTGATCTCGAACGTCCAGTCGGTGAAC
>JANNRU010000583.1:0-14111 GCA_031401755.1 Acidobacteriota bacterium
CCGGTCTGGTCCGGGTCGATCCACAGCGCATGGTCGTCGACGTGTCGGTTCTCGACGCCCAGCCTGCTCCAATTCTTCCCGCCGTCCTCGGAGACTCGCGAGAACGTATCGACCGCATAGAGGCGATCCGGATCCGTCGGATCGACGATCAACTCGTTGTAGTACTGCGGGCTCGACGCCAGGTAGTCCGAGCGCTTCTCCCAGTTCTCTCCGAAATCGGTCGAACGGTAAACACCTCGCTCTTTCTCGTTGGCCTCGATGATTGCGTAGATCGTGTCCGGGGAGGACGGGGCCTGTGCCAGACCGATGCGCCCTGAGTCGTCCTTGGGTAATCCGGTTTCGATCTTGCGCCAGCTCTTCCCGCCGTCGGTCGTTTTGTGAATCGAACTTCCCGGGCCGCCGTTGATCAACACCCACACGTGTCGGCGCCGCTGATAGGTCGAAGCCACGATCCGATCCGGATCGCGCGGGTCCATCACGAATTCGTTGACGCCCGTATGGCGATCGGTCTCGAGGATCCGTTGCCAGCTCTTGCCGCCATCCCCGGATCGGTAGAGGCCGCGATCGCCGCCGTCGCTCCACAGCGGGCCTTGTGCGGCGACGAACACGACCTTGGGGTCTCGCGGGTCGAAGCCGATCTGGCTGATGTGCTCGGACGTCTTGAGCCCCATGTTCGTCCAGGTTTTCCCGCCGTCGATCGACTTGTAGACGCCGTCACCGTAGCCGACACTGCGTTGGCTGTTGTTTTCGCCCGTGCCGACCCAAACTTCGAGAGGATTCGCCGGATTCAGTTCCACCACGCCGATCGAGTACGAACCCTGATCGTCGAAGATCGGGGTCCAGGTGGTACCAGCGTTGGTGGTCTTCCAGACGCTTCCCGAAGCGACGGCTACGAAGTACTCCTGTTTGCGCTGTGGGTGAACCGCGAAGTCGGCGATGCGCCCCGAAGTCACGGCGGGCCCGATTCCGCGGAACGACAATCCGGCGAACGGTTCGGGCTTATCCTCTTTTTTCTCGTCGACCTTCTTGGCGCCGGCGGCGAGCATGGGGAGAGCGATAATCGTGGCGAGCAACGCAAACGGCAGGGTGGGGAATCGCACGAGACCTCCTTGAGCGAAGGGAGATTCTGCTACGGAACGCACCGTTCGGGCCAGGGGTCGCTATTGTTGCGGCCCTCCTCGCTGTTAGACTACGAGCGAGGAGGCTCGTGGGTGACGAAACGAACCGTCGGGGTGTTTGGTTTGGCGCTGTTCTTGGCGATCGGCGGAACTGGGGCGACGGTCAGAGTGGAGGAGCGTGTCCGATCGCGACTCGCGCGGGCTCCGGTCGTGCTCCTGGAGCGTGAGCCCGGGGACTGCGACGGGATCACGGCGGAAACGCTCCGGGTTTTGGAGGACGGTGTTCCGGCGGACCGGTTGTTTCTCGATCCCTCACCGCGCGATGCGGCGCACGCGATCCTGATCGACGTCGGCCCCGGGATGTTGTCGCACCTGGCGGATGCACGCTGGGCCGCGAGCGTTTACGCAAACGCGTTGCCGGCGGAGGCCGCCGCGATGCTGGCGACGGCCGATCACCGACTCCTGCTGCGCACGACTTGGTCGACCGACCGAGTGGAGTTCGAGCAGGGGACCGACTGGATCGAGCCGGGCGCGGCCTGTCATCTTTGGCGATCCACGCGCGATCTGATCCGCTACCTGCGAATCCGCGAGGGGCGCAAGGCGTTGATCCTGCTTACGCGCGGGTGCGACACGGAAGGCGCTGGTGGGGTTTCGTTCGACGAGGTGCTCACGGCGGCGGCGAGTACCGAGGCTCTCAGCGTTTTTCCGATTGCGATCGACATGCCCGCGAAGTGCGAGGTTGGGGGTGTCGATCCGCGCCCAGCGCTCAATACCCTAGCCTCTCGCACGGGGGGAAAGCTGTTTCGCGTCGCGGAAATCACGGAAATCGAGCCGGTGCTCGCCGAGATCCGGCGCCGGCTCGGAGACGAAAAAGAGATCGCCTGGTCCCCTCTGCCGTTCGGTGCCGGCCCAAAGGATAAGCCGAAGAAGGGACAAGCGCGTTGGCGCGAGATCGAGATTCGATCCACCGGTCGCCCGCGTTGCGAGATTTCCATCGCTGGGAGTCCGCTGCGCTGCGAAGCCGCGGAGGGCTCGAGCGCATGCCTGTTCGGACCTTCAAGTTCGCCCGCCGGAGCGGGTCCGTTCGCGCTCTCTGCCGACGGCTTGTCCCTTAGCGGCACCGTCCGCGATGTCGTGCGCGACGGTGGCGTCGTCGCGCCGACTCTCGACGATTTGTTGGTCGGTAGCGTGAATTTGGACTCCGCGCGGCCGGCACTCGTCCAAGGCCGCTCCGTTTCAGCTTGGCTTCGCGGTGTCGACGAGTTGGTCGACCCGCAGGCGACGGCGGAGGACGTCGTCTTTCATGCGCTCTCTCGCGCCAGCCGGTTTTCGGCTTCAGGCGAACTCGCGCCGCAGTCGGCGACCCCCAAGGCCTGGACCCAATCACCCTTCTTGGTCAACGGGACGACGCTGTTCGCGATCTCCGAAAGCCTGACGCGCGGCCTGCTCGAGAGGCCGGACTACCGCCGTTGGCTTGATGATCGTGTGCGTCGCGAACGACTGGAAGCACTCGATCGGTGGATCGCCGTTGAGACCGAACGCGCACCCGAAACGCAGAGTGCGCTCCTGGCGGCGCGGCAGGCGGTCGCCGAGGGGCCCGTCGTGCTCGAGGCCGATGAGAGCGTGCGCTTCCTCGGCGCGTGGTTGGGCGACCTGCCGGCCGCCAGGGTATTCCAGGCGAGCGAGGCGTGGCTCGCGCAGAAACTGCTGGAGACGCTGCGCACCAGCGGTCGCGAGCGACTCGCCGCGGCCTGGTCCGAGGTCGAGCGGATGTGGGCCCTGGTCCAGATCCTGGTACCGGAACCGCGCGACGTCGCGCTGTTGGCTTGGCTCGTGCCGGGGTACGATCCCGTGCAGCAGGTTGTCGGCTATCAACGGATCATCCTCGCCCAGCCGCACTCGACCGAGTTGAAAGACATGATCTTGAATGCCACGCCCGGCGACTACATCGGTACTTCGGGCGTGGCCACTGCAGCCGAATCGCGTGCGCTCTTCGAGCATTTTCAGTCGTTCAATTACGCTCGCGACACGCCGTACGGCGCGACCTTCGTTCGTTGGATGCTGCAGCACGAAGAGTTGGCTGCACTCTTGCAATCGAACTTCGATGTCGACATCATTCGCTACGCGCACTCGGCGGCGCGGGATCTCCTGCCCACGCTGCAGCGCTCTGGCCTGGCGAAGGACGCTGGCAAGAACGCGACAGTCTTGGCGCGGCAGGTCTCGTTGCGATTGCGATCGCGGGAAACCAAGGGGCCTGGCTTGATGCTCGGGGCCTACTTCCAGACGGCGCCGGCGGACGGCCTGCGCCTGGAGAAGTTCGAGCCCCTCTGTCTCGTGCTGTTTCCCGATCACGCGCTGAACGACCAAGAGCGGGCGCTCTTGCGGACGCTGATCGACGTTCCGCGTCGCTTGCCTTGCGTGTTGTGACAGGGTCTAACCGGTTGCGCGCCAGGCCAGTCAACGAATTACCGTCCGAACGTCTCCCGGAGTCGGTCTGGGCCTGACGCAGCGGGTGTCGGCGGCCGGAAGACGAGTGCCGCGCTCATCGTGAATGGGCAAGCCCTAGATCGTCCAGGATTCTCGCGGGGAAATCCCGGCTCGCGCGGTTCTCGCGCCAACCGCGGGGCGGTACCCGCCGGGCAGCGCGAATGGCGAATCGCCGATCAGCCTGTGATCAACTTTTTCAGTTCACCGCTCTCGTACATCTCGGTCACAATGTCGCAGCCGCCGATGAACTTGCCGTGGACGAAGATCTGCGGAACGGTCGGCCACTGGGTGAACTCCTCGAGAGCGCCCCAGAGCGGGTCGTCCGAGAGCACGTCCACGGCGGTAATCTCGTGCACGCCGGCCGCGCGCAAGGCCTGGCAAGCGCGGTTGCTGAACCCGCACTGAGGCATCTCCGGCGTACCCTTCATGAAGATCACGACCGGTTTGGAGTTGACGATTTCTTCGACTTTGGCGATCAAGGTACTGGGCATCGACGATTCCCTTATTCGGGCACGGAGGTTTCGAGTGTCAAAGCGTGGACATCGTTCGA
This sequence comes from Acidobacteriota bacterium, assembly GCA_031401755.1. Lineage (GTDB taxonomy): Bacteria > Acidobacteriota > Polarisedimenticolia > Polarisedimenticolales > Polarisedimenticolaceae > JANNRU01. The sequence continues at coordinate 4,156 of JANNRU010000583.1, forward strand.
GTCGAGCTCGGGTTTCATTAGAAGCATGATCATCCGATGCTGCTCGATCCGAGTCTTGCCCGCGAAGGCCGGGGAAACCACGACCGCGCGAAAATGGTCCTGAGTTCCGGTGAGATCGGTCACTTGCGCACGGGTGCCGGGCGCCAGCGATTCGAGCTTGATCTTGAGTCTTTCCGGAAGCATGGGCACCGCTATTCCTAGCACGGCAGCCGCGATGCCGCCGCTCCTTGGCGTCGGCCCCGACGGAGGCTGTCCATGGCCTCACCCGCGCGCGTCGTCACTTCTTGACGCCGACTTCGGCTGCCGTTTTCGCCGTTGCGGCCCGCACCAACCAGGCCTCGAGCATCTTGAGATCTTCGGTGTCGAGTATCGTTTTCCTCTGCGCGTCGTCGGCCGGGATCCCGCGCGCGGCGAGGAGCGCGAGTAAACTGTCTGCGGTGGCGCGAACCTTTTCTTTCGCCGCGGTCTCGCTATCCACTTCCACCGCGGTCTTATGCGCCGCGAGGCGTTCGCCGGTCGCCGCGGCGACCATCTCGTACCAGGCCTTGTCGTACCCCGGATGCTGCGGGTGCCCGTGCTCGTCCTTCAGGTTTCCGTCCATGTACTTGTAGAGCAACTCTTTGGAGAGTTCGCGCCAGCGCGCGACGACCTCTTCGCCGGCCGCGACTGAAAATTGCGTGAGGTAGTCTTTGGCCAGTCGCGGCGATTGCGCGTGAAGCGCCAGCGCCGCCTGGTCGACGTCGGGCTGCGCCGCGAGATACTTGGCCTCGAGGAGGGTCTGGGCTCTCCGTACGTCGGTGATCATCTCCGAGTAACGCAAATAGGAGTAGTTCGCGACTTGATTGAAGACCCAGAATGCGGAGTCCCAGGTCACGTCGCGAAACGAGCCGGTGCCGACCGCGAAGCTCTTCGGGACCTCGGTTATTCCGGCGTAGACCGGGAAGTAGACCGTGCTGTAGGTGTCGTCGACGCCGAACCAGAGCAGTCCGCCGATCGGTCCGGGTAGCCAGGACCGCGATTGGGACACGAACGAAAATCCGGTTTGCTGGGTCGAGACGGCGCGCTCGTTGAAGAACTCCCGCTCGCCGACTTTCCAAGTCAGGGGACGCCAACGATAGGGGAGGCGATAAGGCCCGGCGCCGACGTCTTTGGTCATGTCCAGCGGAGTCTCTTCGAAGTGGTCACGCATGAATCCCATCAGATCGGCGACCGTGACCTTGCGGTCGGGCTTGACCCAGAGCGGGAGCGGTTCCGCAGCCCGATCCGCGCCCTCGACCCACGACGTGGGGATTTTCTGGGACGGCGCGGCGCGATGGAACAGGCACCAGACACGGGCGTCGCAGAAGCGTCGAGCGCCGAAATCGGTCGGGCTGTAGGCGTCGGCGAACGAGAAGTCGGCATCCTTGCCGTCGAACCAGCCCTTGGACCGGGCGAACGAGATCACATCGGAAGCGTAAAGCGTGTTCTCCGGGTCATTCAGCGGAAACTGACGAATCCGCGCGGCATTCGCATGACCGGAGATGTAACCGTCAGGGACCAGCCGCGCGACCCAAACCGCGCCCTTGTTGTCCGGGCCCTTGCCGATCATCTCCAGGATCCAAACCTCCTCGGGGTCTGAGATCGAGAACGACTCGCCGCTGCTGTAGTAGCCGAATTCGGCAACGAGGTCGGTCATCACGCGGATCGCTTCGCGCGCCGTCTTCGCCCGTTGCAGCCCGATGTACATGAGACTGCCGTAGTCGACGATCGCTTTGGGGTCGCGAAGCTCCTCACGGCCGCCAAACGTGCTCTCACCGATGGCGACTTGGTGCTCGTTGATGTTCCCGACGACGGAGTAGGTGACTGGCGCTTCGGCGATCTGGCCCAGGTACTTGCCGGTGTCCCACTCGTGAACGTCGCGCAGAGCACCGGGCGCGTGTCGCGCCGCAGGGTAGAAGTAGAGCTCGCCATAGAGCTCGTGCGAGTCGGCGGAGTAGGTGATCATCGTCGAGCCATCCGCACTGGCACCCTTCGTGATCAGGAAGTTGGTGCACGCCCCAGCGTGCGGCGTCGCGGCGAAGAGCAGGGCCGCCAAAGTGATTGTCGAGGCAATGCGTCTCATTGTTTCGGGACTCCCAGTTTTGTCGCCGGACCAAGGAAGGCGATGATAAAGGACGACGGCCACTCCCGCGAGAGCGGCGGCCCCCCCCTCGCCAGGGGCTTGTGTTAATCTGGGCCTCCGAACTTTTCGTAGACCCTCCGAGGCGAGCCCCATGCTGCTGAGAGAGTTCAAAGTGTGCGACGATTTCCGGTCGGTTCTGTCCTTCGGCATCGGATACGGGGCGGAAGGTCGGAGCACGCTGTCGCGCACGCTCAACGCCGAGGCGGTGGCCCTGAGGCTCAAGAAGCAGGCCGGTGGTCTGCACGTTTTCGAAGCGCGGGAAACCGTGGGTATCCTCACTGAGACGGACGTGCTCGATCACGTCGCGGGCGCGTGAGTCTCAAGGACGACCCCGATCCGTCGCGGGCGACAGCGCCCCAGGCGGATTTCTACCGCGACCTCCAAAACTACTCACATCAGGTTGAACGACTGTTCGCTCGTAACTGGCAACTCGTGCCATTTCACGCGGCCGAGGCAGCGATCGGCGAGGCGAGGCCGTTCACGCTGCTGCCGGGATCCCTCGACGAGCCACTCGTCTTGACGCACGATTCGGAAGGCAGGCGGCGCGTGCTGTCGAATGTCTGCACGCACCGGGGCGCGCTCGTGGTCGAATCGGCCTGCGCGGTTCGCACGCTGCGCTGCCGTTACCATGGGCGGCGGTTCGGGATGGACGGATGTTTTCTCTCGGCGCCGGGGTACGACGACGTCCCCGACTTTCCGCGGCCGACGGACGATCTTCCCGCACTCGAGGCCGAGAGCTGGGGGCCGCTCGTGTTCACGGCCCTCGGGGCGGGCGTACCGTTCGCCACCTGGTTCGCGCCGGTAGCCGAGCGGCTGGCGGCGTTGCCCATCGACCGGTTACGTGAAGACCCGCAGGGGGCCCGCGAGTGGACGATCGAGGCGCACTGGGCGTTGTACTGCGAGAACTATCTCGAGGGATTTCACATCCCATTCGTGCACGCCGGCCTCGTGCCGGAGCTGGACGCGGCGGACTACCCGATCGAATGTTTCGAGTGGGGTAGCCTGCAAGTCGGCATCGCCTCGGCCGCAGGCATGCCGATCGCGTTTCCCCCGGCACACCGCGACGGGGAACGCCGGGTCGCCGCCTTCTATTTCTGGTTGTTCCCCAACTTGATGCTCAATTTTTACGCGTGGGGACTGTCGGTGAACGTCGTGGAGCCGCGCGGACCGCAGCGCACGGTTGTCCGCTACTCGCGCTGGGTTTGGGACGAGGACAAGCGCGACCGCGGTCCTGGAGCCGATCTCGATCGCGTCGAACTCGAAGATCAGGCCGTCGTGCAGAGCGTGCAGCGGGGAGTCGGTTCGCGCTTGTGGCGTCCGGGCCGACTCTCGCCGCGGCACGAAGTCGCAGTGCGCCATTTTCATCGCTTGGTCGCGCGCGAACTCGGCGAGCCGGAGTGACGCCGCCCGATCTGGATCGGGTTCGTGAAGCGGCGCGTCGGATCGCCGGGATCGTTCACCGCACACCGGTTCACACCTCCCAGACGCTCGATCGCGATCTCGGCGCGCGTGTCTTTTTCAAATGCGAGAATTTGCAGAAGGTCGGGGCGTTCAAGGCGCGCGGCGCGACCAACGCGGTCTTCGCGCTAGACGAGCATCGCGCTGCGGCTGGCGTCGTCACCCACTCGTCTGGGAACCACGCGGCGGCGCTGGCCTGGGCTGCGCGCCGCCGGGGAATCGCCTGCACCGTGGTCATGCCCGAAGGGGTCTCGCCGATCAAGCTCGCGGCGGTCCGCGGCTACGGAGCCACCGTCGTGATCTGTCCCCGCGCCGAGCGTGAGGCGACCTGCCGGCGCTTGGCGGAGAGCTCGGGCGCGTCGATCGTCCCGCCATACGATCATCCGGACGTCATCGCGGGCCAAGGAACCGCAGCGCTGGAGTTATTGGAGGAGTGCCCGGATCTCGACCTCATCGTGGCCCCTGTCGGCGGCGGTGGGCTGCTCGCCGGCACGGCGATCGTGGGGAATGCTGCGTGCGTTGAGGTCTGGGGCGCTGAACCCGAGGCAGTCGACGACGCCTATCGCTCGTTGACCAGCGGGGTGCGGCAACCCGGGGTCACCGACCCCCAAACGGCCGCCGACGGCCTGCTGACCGGCCTGGGGGCGCTCAACTTCGAAATTCTGAGCGCGGCCGGAGTACGGATCATCACCGTCGGCGAGGAGGCGATGCTCTCTGCGGCCCGCTTCTTCATCGAGCGCATGAAGCTCGTCGTTGAGCCCTCGGGTGCGACAGTGCTCGCCGCGCTCCGCCGCGAGCAGAGTATTCTTGGTGGCCGCCGCGTCGGCGCGATCCTCAGCGGCGGCAACACCGATTTCTCCTGGTTGAGTCGCTAATCAGTCTCGCGACTAGCGAACAATCGGCTCGGCCTCCCCGGGCTTCGCGCTCGACGGCACGCACTTTAGATCGAGCTTGATCAAGACGTCGTCGCGAATCAGATCGTCGGCCCTTCCGGGGTAAACGATGCCGAAGTCGAAGCGCTTGATGCTGAACTCGGACTTTACGGTGGCCAGTCCCTCGCCGACCGTGATCGTGGCTGGAAACGTGATCGACTTGGTGACGCCGTGAAGCTCCAGGTTGCCGGTCACGGTGTAGCCATTCGCCCCCTCGGCTTTCTTGATCTCGGTCGAGCGAAAGTCGGCGAACGGGTACTGCGCGACGTCGAAGAAGTCGGCGCTCTTCAAATGCTCGGTCAATTTCGGGTTGTCCGTCCAGAGGGACTGCGCGTCGATGCTCAAGTGGACCGTGGACTTTTCAGGATTGCGGTCGATCATCTGGATTTCGGCCTTGATGTTCTCAAACCCACCGTCGTGACTGCCCGTGACCTTCGATCCGACAAAGCCAACCGACGATCCGGTGCCCAGGACCAGCCACTCGCCTTCGAGCAGGGCCGCCGGAATCGGCGGGGCCGTGGCGCGCGTGACTTCCGCGGCCGGCTTGTTCGCGGCCGGATCCGCGCATCCGGTGACCGATACCAGTGCTACCGCGACTACTCCCGCCACTGCCGCCAAGCCATGCCTCGCCATCATCGTCATGCTCCTCTTGAATTGAATAAAGGATCCGGAGTTTAGGTCGGTTCGCTCCGGGTCGCAATGTACGGGCGATTCGGTGCCGATCCCCGTTCGTCGGCTAGGATTCCCGGATGCGAGGCGAGCGGGTCCGGTGGCGGTCGTCGGCGACGGCAATGGAGATGACCGCGGTGCGTTGGGGGCGATCGGGCGTTCCGATCGTTTATATCCCGACATCCCGAGGCGATGTCACCGAGTGCCAGCGTTACGGGCTCGAACGCATTGCGGCGACTTGGGTCGAGTCGGGTCGTGCGCAGCTCATCGCGACGGAAGGTCACGGCCCGCTAAGCCTGTTCAACTTCCACCTTCCCCCGATCGAGCGCATCCGGCGTTACGCGGCCTACGAGCGCTACATGGTCGAGGAGTTTCTGCCCTGGGTCCGGGACTTGGTTCCCGGGACCGCCCCGATCGTAGTCGGTGCGAGCTACGGCGCTTTCGTCGCGGCGAATCTCTTGTTCAAGCGGCCCGATCTCGTCGGCTCGGTTTGCGGATTGGGGGGCGTCTACGGGATGTGGCACTGTCTTGATGGCCACCATGACGACGACGTCTACTTCCACACGCCGCTCGAGTACCTGCCGCGTCTGGAGGACCCACGGGCTCTCGCGGCGATTCGGGGGACGGGAGGATTTTCTTTTTTCGGCGCCGCTGCGGATCCTTGGCTCGACTCGACGCTGCGCATGGCTCGTGTGATGGCCGAAAAAGAACTACCGCACTCGGTCGAGATCTGGCCGGCGCCCGCTGATCACCACGAGCACTGGTGGCGGCTGCAGTTCTCGAGTTTTCTCGAGCGACGTTGCTGACGATTCGTCTCGCACGCTCGATTCATCGAGTCCGCCGGCGTTCCAGTCTTGGTCGTGCCTTGAATCGATCAGGCGTCGGCGATCTCGCGATCGCCGCGCAGCACGATCTCGTGCGGCAGCGGCCAGAGATTGTAGTGCGAGGCCATGACGAAACCGTAGGCTCCGGCATCCTCGATCGCCAGTAGATCTCCCTCGAGTACCTGACGCAGCGGACGGTCCCAGGCAAAGACGTCGGCGGATTCACAAAGATTGCCGACGACGTCGACGAACTCGACGGTTTCCGCGGTGCCGCTCAGATTGCGAATCTGGTGGTAGGCGCCGTAGAGCGCCGGCCGCAACAGGTGATTGAAGCCGCTGTCTACGCCGACGAACATGTGATCGCCGACGCGCTTCTTGCACGTCACCCGGACGACGAGCGTCCCGCACTGCGCCACGAGATAGCGGCCCGGTTCGAGCCACAGCTCGAAGGGGCGCCCGAGTCGTTGCTCCAAACCGGAAACGATCTGCTCGAGGCCGCGCCCGAGCGCGTCGAGGTCGAGCTCGGGATCCCCCGGTCGGTACGGAACGCCGAACCCACCGCCGGCGTTGATCACGCGAACGTCCGGCAGGCTCGTGGCCAGTTCCGCCAGGCGGCGGGTGGATTCTAGAATCTGTTCGGCGTCGACGATTCCCGACCCGATGTGGCCGTGGAGGCCGACTGCACGGTTACCGCTCGCGGCGAGAATGGCCTGGGCCTCACCCACGTCGTCGACGCTCATCCCGAATTTCGAGTCGGCCCCACCGGTGACCACGTGCTCGTGGTGTCCGTCCCCGATTCCGGGATTCACGCGCAAGAACAGATCGACGCCGCGCCGCATCGCAGTCAGCCGCCGCAGATCCGAAAGTGAGCCGAGGTTGACGCGCACGCCGCGGTCGAGCACCGCGAGCATCGCCTCGGGCGCGACGTTCGTCGCCGTGAAGAGGATCGATCCGGGCTCGATCCCACAGTCGATCGCGCGCCCGACTTCCATCGGTGAGACGGCATCGATGCCGATGTCGTTTGCTGCCATCAGGCGCAGAATTGCGGGATGGCCGTTGGCCTTGCAGGCGTAGAGCAAACGGAATCGTCGATCGGGGGTCGATCGACGCAGTTGCGCGATCTGCGATTCGATCCGCGTCAGATCGTAGGCGTAAAACGGTGTGCCGTGGCGCTCGGCCAATCGCGCGGCGACGGCGGCCAGGGGGTGTGGCGGAAGCACCGAGACGCCGGTGCGCGCAGAGTCGGCCTGATCGAGATCGGCGAGGGATTCTCCGAAGACCGAGCGCGGCAAGTTTCCGTGAAAGAACTCTTCGTGCAGACGCCGTACGACGCCGTCCGCATCGGCCGCGCCGACGACGAGGCTGACGTTGATTTCCGACGCGCCTTGGCTGATCATGCGGACCTGCGCGTTTCCGACCGCGCGAAAGATTCGCGCCGGGATCCCGAGCGCCTCGCGCATTCCGGCTCCGACTACACAGACGATCGCCATCTCCGGTGCGATCTCCACCCGACCGAGCTTATCGAGGTCGCACACGATCGCGGCGATCGACCGCGCGTCGTCGACCGTCATCGACACGCTGACCTCGGAGGTGCTGACCAGGTCGACCGGCGTACTGTGGCGAGCAAAGACCGCGAAGATCCGTTCGAGAAAACCGTGAGCGAGCAGCATGCGCCCCGAGTGCACTGTGACCACGGTGACGTTTTTCTTTGCCGCGACGGAGCGGACGACCGAACGCTCGTCAAGATCGGTGGCGAACTCGTCGACGATGGTCGTCCCGATCGTGGCGTCGGCCGGTTCGCGCCGCGAGTTGGCGACGAGCACGGGAATCCCGGCCACGCGTGCCGGTCGCATCGTCGCCGGATGCAGGACCTTGGCGCCGAAGTAGGCTAGCTCTGCCGCCTCGGCGAAGGAGAGCCGTTTGAGTCGGCGCGCCCCCGGGACGATCTTGGGCGGGCCCGTGAGCACTCCATCCACGTCGGTCCAGATTTCGATCCGTGACGCCGCCAGCGCCGCGCCGAGCAACGCTGCGGTGTAGTCGCTTCCTCCGCGGCCGAGCAACGTCGTTCGCCCTGTGGCGTCGGCGCCGATGAACCCTTGGGTGACCACGATGCGTCCGGCAATCGAGTCCGTCAGATGTTCGGCGGCCAGGCGCGCGATCGCCGCCTCGTCCGGACGGTCCTCAACCGGATTCTCGCCGACCGTGCGGAGGACCCGCCGCGCGTCAAACCACAACGCCGGCAGACCGCAGGATTCCAGGGCGGCCGCGACCAGCGTCGAGGAGAGCAGTTCGCCTCCGGCGAGCCAATCGGCGCGCCCGTCGATTCCCGGTGTCCCGCCGGCGCTCGAACGCATCGCCAGCACCTGGCGCTCCAACTGGTCCGAGCATCCCTCGATGCCTAGCTCGCCGACGATTGCCGTATGGCGCGCCGCGACCTCGTCGAGGGTGCGTTGCCTGCGCTCCGGATCGCCCGTGCCCGCAAGCCAAGCCGCGTCGAGGGCATCCGAGACCCCGGCCAGCGCCGAAACGACGACGAGCGGTGTCGCCGCTTTCCGAGCCTCGACGATCCGCACCAATCTGCGGATCGCGGGGGCGTCGGCGACCGACGTGCCCCCGAACTTGGTGATGATCATCGCGGGTCTCCCCAGACGGAATCGAGCAACGGGTCTCCTCGCGATGTTCGCGCGCGAGTCCCAGATTCTCCATGTGCGACACGCTCACGTCGAGCAGGCGATCCCGTTCGGGAACTTTCGGGAAGTTGAGCGAGCAGAGCACGGCCGGGCAGGCCGGGAAGGCGAGGACGGCCCGAGTTTCGGAGGGGGCGCGGTCCGACCGGCGGACCGCAATCGCCCTCGCGTCGGCTCGTTCAGGCGTCGCCGTTGAGCCTCTCGAGAATCGAATTTACGCCTTCCAGGCCACGGAGCAGGTCGAGGGCGGATAGCATTCCCACGACGTGGAAATCTGAATCGACGACGACCAGTCGAGGGACCCGCTCCACGATCATCCGCGCCGCCGCCTCGGCGAGGGGGGTGTCCGGTGCCACGGCATGAAAAATCGGGCACATCAACTCGGAGATCCTTCCCGAGCCGGCCCCGGGTCTGGACTCGAGTTCCTTCAGGCTCTCGGGGTTCAGGGTTCCGACGATGCGCCGCTGGGCATCGATCACCGGCACGGTCGAGTGGATCCCGTTGACGAGCAGCGGCGCGAGCGAGGCCAAGTCTGCCGACACCGGCACGACTTGGACATCCCGGGCCATGACATCTCGGACACGGAGGCTCATCGGCTGCCCTCGGGGCTCGCCCGGCAAAATGCACGAACGATGCCTGACAGAACCGCGGGGCTTGCCGATGCTACGATTGCGTCATCTCACGCAGCCGACGCGGGGTCGACGATAGGCGCATGCAACGAAAAGCGGACTCCACAGACTTCCCGGGTCGGTCCAAGGGACCCGAAACCGGGATCGAGACTCGACAGCGCTTCCTGCGATTGACCGCCGCCGATCTGGCCTTGCTATCCGAGCTTCGGGAGATCTTCGAACGCCACGCCGATTCCCTGGTCGAGGTGTTCTACGCACACCTCAGCGCCGAGCCCGCGATCCGTGGACACCTCGACGACCCGGCGGTGGTCGGGCGCCTGAGGGATTTCCAGCGCGACTACCTGATCAGCCTCACCGCACCGACCCTCGATGCCTCGTACGTCGAAAATCGGCTGGGCATCGGTCGGGTACACGAACGCATCGGGCTGGCGCCCCAGTGGTACCTGGGGACCTATGGCCTGTACATCGATCTGCTGTTGCCGCTCGTGCAGGAGCGATTCGCGGAAGATACCGAGCGCGCCACGCGTGCTTCCGCCGCGCTCGTCAAACGCATGATCCTGGACGTGCAGATCGTGCTCGACGCCTACCACGAATTG
>JANNRU010000584.1:0-3232 GCA_031401755.1 Acidobacteriota bacterium
GGTTCGTCCAGTGCGTGCACTACCCGTTGTTCGCCCGGGTCGGCGACGCGGAATTCAGACCCTACCACGCCGCTCACACGTCGAGAACCACAACCATCGTGCTGCCGACCATGCTGATCGAGGTGACCTGCGCGATCGGACTTTGGGTGCGTTTGCCGGAACCGGCGCAGCGCGGCTGGGCGACACTCGGCCTCGTCCTGCTCGGCGTGATCTGGGGCGCCACTGCGCTCCTGCAGATCCCCGCACACCGCGCCCTCTCACGCGGATTCGATCGCGCGCAGCACCGCCGGCTCGTCCTATCCAACTGGATTCGCACCATCGGCTGGAGCCTCCGGGCGCTGATCGCGATCGGTCTACTCGGCGCAGCACTGGATTGACTGTGAGCAGGATTCGATGCGATGATCCAGGAGCTCCCGACGGAGGAGAATCGAGATGAAATTCGGTGACTTCGGCGCACGCGTCGGAGGCGCTCTGGTCCTGGCACTGGCCAGCACTACAGGGACTGGTCAGGCCGATGCGCTCACTGAACTCGACCTGACCCTCGAGAGACTGGGTCGCGTCGCGGCGCTGTATGCCGACACGGCGCTGCGATTCACCTGCGAGGAGAGGATCCGGGGCCATTTTGGAGGCGCACGGCGCCAATATCAATTCGCCTACGTCTACGGCCGAACGCCGACCGGCAAGCTCGACGACTTTCGTTTCTGGCCGGAGCCACAGCAGGACGCGGCAGCGGGCGGATCGGACGCCGCTGTGAAACTCGAATCGCTTGGCCTCCCGGAGTTCATCAGCCGCGCCTACTCCTGGATCTTCATCTTCGAGGCCAAAAAGCTCTACCTGCACCAGTTCGAGCTCGCGGGTCGGGAGTGGGCGCTCGACCGACCCGCGATGGCCCTGAATTTCCGGGCCGTTCGTCCGTACTACGCGGAACTGAACGAGTGGGACGGCACGATCCTGGTCGACGCGGAGACGTTCCAACCACTCGTCGTCCGCGCCACCCCGATCGAGCATCGACCGGGCAAAGCGGCCTACGACCGGATCCGGGCCGATCCGACCGGCACCGTGCAAGGCCGCATCGAGTTTTCGAGCGTGACCACCGAGTTCGGCGTGGTCCAGAACGGCATGCGCTTCCCGAGCCGGGTGCTGATCGAGCGGGCAGGCGGGCGGACACGAACCATCCGTAGCGCGATCGAGTCCGGGCTAACGCTGTATCAGACGGGCGAAAGCATTTACCGCATCGAACAGTCTTACTCGAACTATCAGTTCTTCGGCGTGCGGACGACGGAACAAGTCCGCCGCGCCACCCTCGGCACCGCGCACCCGCCCTGATTCAATCGATCAGTGCCCGCGGCTCGAGAAAGCCCAGGTCGGTGTCGATCGGTCGCTCGAGGCTACGCTGGTCCTCGACGAAAGCGAGCAGTTCTTCGTCGTCCGAGATCCCGACGCGACGAAGCAGGTCTGGGGCGGGCGGAAAACGCGGGGTAGCCTCGCGCCAGATGCGGCGTGCGTTGTCGAACTCCCCAGCTTTGGCCCAGGCATCGCCGATGGCGACGTGCAGCCGCACCGTCTCCGGCCCCAACCCGCGGCGGGACAGCGCCAGGCAGCGCTCCAGATCGGCTGCGGCCGCAGCACTGTGCCGTAACGCCCGCGGCCAATGCAGATGATTCATCCCCCGCGACCAGACCGCGCTCCAAAGCTCGGGCGCGGCCGCGATGACGCGATCGAGCTGGTCGAGCGCGCGACGGGCCTGAGTGCCCTTGCACACGATCGCCGCGATCCCGCCGCAAGTCGGCAACTTGTCGATGTAAGCGTTCGCGAACTCGACGCGAATCTCCGGCTCCGTGGCGCGCTCGTCCGCCAATCGACCGAGGAACGCGATCGCGCGGTCGAACGCACCGTTTTCGGCGGCAAGGCGACGGTAGCGCCCGGCGATCGTGTGGAACTTCTTTGACCGGACGAGCTCTCGTTCAACTTCGGTCAACAACCGGTCGAGATCCTGCGGCGCCAGTGACGGCTTCGGGATCGCTGTCGACCGTGTCGGCTCACGGGCCTCCGGGAGTCGACGTACGATCGCGACCTTGCTCGCATACGCTTGCGGCTGCTGGCGCACGACGAGCCAGCCGTCGACCGGCGGGGACTCGACATGCTGGACTCCGCCGTCGGGCCAGCGCACCTCGATCAGGTCGACGCGATCGTGGTTGCCGAGGCCGAAGTGCAGGCGCGGGTCGCTCTGCCCGGCGAAGCATTTGCCGCCGTTCTGCTCGCGGATCTGCAGGGTTCCATCAGTCACGAGCGTGACCCGGGTGCCGATCGCGTCGCGGTTGATGCCGGTCGCCGGATCAGCAACGAGTCGCAGCCCCAACCAGTGCCCTGCGCGTGGCGTCTCGTTGCGGTAAAGCTGCGGCTCCTGGTTCTGGTTGGCGACGAACAGATCCAGCCGGCCGTCGTCATCTAGATCGAAAACGACGACCCCTCGACCGTCTCGATCGCTCGCAACACCCGCTTCCGTCGCGGCCTCCACGAACGCGCCGCGGCCGATATTGACGAACAGGCGGTTTGTCTCGTATCCGGAAAACGATCGTTCACCCATCGGCGGCCACGCGCGTGCGTCGGTCGGATCGCTGTCGGTCACCGTCCAGCTGGCGAGGTCATACCAGTAGCTGTCCGGCCCGGCGCTGACGAAGCCGTTGACGGTCACGATATCCAGGTCACCGTCATTGTCGGCATCGAAGAATTTCCCGCCCCAGCCCCAACCACCGTTATCGACGTGAGCCTCGGCGGCGACGTCGGTCATCGAGAAGCCGATGCCGGGCAGGACGCCGTTGTTCTGCCAGAGCATGTTGCCTTCGTGCAGGTACTCCGACGTCGTGATGTTGGTTACGTAGGCATCGAGCCAGCCGTCGTTGTTGTAGTCGCCGAAATCGACATTCATGCCCTTCTTGGTGTCCCTACCGATCGCCGTGTCCGTGACGTTCTCGAACGCTGTCCCGGCTCGTCCGAGGAACAGCTGATCGGGCCCGAAATCGTTGGCCACGTAGAGATCCGGCCAGCCATCGTTGTTCAGGTCGGCCGAACCGACCGAGAGAGTCCAGCCGGTATCGTCTACACCGAGACTGCCGGCGACTTCTTCGAACTTGCCGTCTGCGCGTTGGTGGTAGAGAAAGTTCTTGCCTCCGTTCCGCGCGACCTCGAAATCGTCATGCATGATCCGCGTGTGCTCGAGGTGGGCCAGGTC
>JANNRU010000585.1:0-8363 GCA_031401755.1 Acidobacteriota bacterium
TCTCCGGCGGTCCCGTCTACGGAACGGGAGAGACTCGCCATTCCGAGCACGACGAGGCGACCCTGGGTCTCCAGCTCGCGCTCGGTGATCCCGCGCGGCCGCATCGGCTGCGGGTCTCCTCGTTCCGGCACGAGCGCGAGCGGATCAGTCCGGCGGTGGCCGAGATCGGTGTTCCGCCATCGAACGGGAACTCGACGTTTGACGAGCTGCACGTCGGTTGGTCCTGGCCGCTGTGGACCGCCGCCGGATCGACTCTCGTCGTCGGCGTCGAAGGCGAGCGCGAGGACGGCCAGGTTGATGAACGGCTATTTTTCGGCGGGCCGCCGCTCGATGCTTCGTTCCACCTCGATCGCTCGACGGCCGGTGCTTGGTGTGATCTCGTGGCCGAGCGCGGCCCCTGGGTCGTGGAATTCGGCGCGCGCTTCGATCGTCCCGAGAAGTTCGACTCCGAGTGGAGCCCGAGGGTCGGGATCGCCTGGAAGCCGGCCGGGAGCGCCACGCGCTTGCGCGGTGCCGCGGGCCGGTCTTTCAAGCTGCCGAGCTTCTACGCGCTCGGCGACCCGCTCGTCGGCAATCCGGAACTCGACCCCGAAGTTGCGTTGGGCGTCGATTTCGGGGTCGATCATCACTTCGCGGATGCCAAGCTGTTCTTCTCGAGCAGCCTGTTCTTCAATCGCTTCGACGACCTGATCAACTTCAACTTTGCCGAGTTCGTGCTGAAGAACGAGTCGCGCGTCGAGAGTCGCGGAGTCGAACTCGGCCTGGACTGGCGGCCGCGGACAGCGTTCGCGTTCGGGCTCAACCTGACGCGCCAGGAGGTCGAAAACATCGACGCAGCGGAGGAGATCCGTCAACGCCCGGAGTGGATCGCCGCCGCGCGCTGGCGCTGGCGTGCGACCGACGCCTTGGGCCTCTCCGCGGACCTCCAGGCCGTCACCGATCGTTTCGATCAGCAGGGGCCCGTCCCTGACCGCGCGCGGGTGGCGGGCTACGCCGTGCTCGGAGCCGCCGCCGCCTGGCGAGTCGGGAAACAGGGCCTTGAGATCCGCGCCCGTGTCGACAACCTGCTCGACCGCGAATACGAGACCCAGATCGGATTCCCGGGTCCGGGGCGTGCGGTTCGGCTGGGAATCTCGCGTCGATCGGACGGTGGTCGCGCCGGATCCCCCGGCTAGTCCGGCCCGTCGCGGGAATCCAGAATCTCGCGGACTCGCGCGGTAAGTGTCAAGGGTGTGAACGGTTTCTGGAGAAACCCGGCATCTCGTGCGCGGACGCCGCGCCGAACGACCGCGTCGTCGGTGTAGCCCGACATGTAGATCACAGGCAATCCTGGGTATCGGGCGCCCAGAGTTTCGGCCAGCTCGCGACCGTTCATACCGGGCATCACCACGTCGGTCAGTAGAAGATCCAGGCGACCGGTCCAGTTGTCGACCAGCCGGAGCGCGTCACTCGCGCTCAACGCTTCGAGGACCGTGTAGCCACGCTCTTCGAGCACTTCCTTGGCCAATCGGCGCACCATTTCCTCGTCCTCGACGAGCAAGACGGTCTCATGGCCGCCAGTCGTCGTCGAAAGCGGAACAACTGAAGCCCGAGGGCTGGTCACCGCCTCGGCCCGTGGCATCAGCACGCGAAATGTCGAACCTTGGCCGGGGGCGCTGTCCACCCGTAACTCTCCACCGCTCTGCTCGACGATCCCGATGACCGTGGCCAGCCCCAGGCCCGCATGCTGGGTTTCGCCCTTCGTCGTGAAAAACGGCTCAAAGGCGCGCTGCCTCGTTGCTTCATCCATCCCCGAACCGTTGTCGCTGACCGCAAGCACCACGAAGCGGCTCGGGTCGAACGGTTCCGGATCCAAAGGGTCGGCGTCGGATCTCCCCGCGTTGCGCACCTCGATCGAGAGTTTTCCGCCATGCGGCATCGCGTCCCGTGCATTGAGCACCAGGTTGAGCAGCACTTGGCCGACCTGACCGCGGTCGGCGTGGATCGGGGCCGTGCCGGGATGGATCAGCGTGGAGACCGAGACATCTTCGCCAATCAGGCGCCAGAACATTTTGCTCAAGTCCGTCACCAGCTCACCGAGATCCAGCAGTTCGGGTATGGCGACCTGTCGCTTGCCAAAGGCCAGCAGCTGCTGCGTCAACCAGGCTCCGCGCTCCGCGGCCTTGCGGATCTGATCCAGATGCCCGTGGTACGGCTCGCTCTTCGGGACACGCTCGAGCAACAGATCCGAGTAACCGAGGATTGCGGTCAAGAGATTATTGAAATCGTGTGCGATGCCGCCGGCGAGCCGCCCGACAGTTTCCATGCGTTGAGCGTGTCGGAGACGCAGGTCCATCTCCCGCCGTTCGGTCACGTCCTGGCAGCTTCCGACGAGGCGTTCGATCTTGCCCGCCTCGTCCAACTCGGCGCAGCCGCGACACTCGACGAAGCGGATCGTGCCGTCGGATCGGACGATGCGGTACTCGCTGTCGAACGCGGTTCCCGACCGTAGCGTGCGCTCGACCGTATCGCGCAACGCAGCGCGATCGTCGGGGTGCACCCGGTCGATCAGCGCGCCCAGATCGAGCGGGCCGTGCTCGGCGTCGATCCCCAAGACACGATGCAGCTCGGCCGAGACGATCATTACCCGGCCCACGACGTCCCACTCCCAGCTGCCGATCTGCGCGACCCGCTGGGCCTCGACGAGTTGACGTTCGATCCTGCGGCGGTCCGCGTCGGAATTCCAGCGCTCGGTGACGTCGCGAATGACGCTGAGATTCAACCCGGGCAGAAATCCGGCGGTCACCGCAAACTGGACGTGAATCGTCGATCCGTCCTTCTGCTTTAGCTCGACCTCCCCGCTCGCCTGCCCCCGGAGCCGGAGTGCCGCCCACGCCGGATCGAGAGCGGACGCATTGGTCGAGAAATCGCCGACGCGACTTCGCAGTAACTCGTCGCGGCTCGCGCCGAACAGCTTGCAGGCTGCAGGATTGGCCTCGACGTAGCTCCCGGCATCGTTGAAGACGACCCACGCGTCTCGTGCGCGTTGGAACATCGCCTGAAACAGACGGTCAGGATTCTCCGGTGGAGAGGCTTTCGCTCGATCGGCGGGTCGTTGTTTCTCGGCGGTCAACTCGGCCTCTCCGCGAGGGTGACGCTACTGGCGCTTGATCGTTAGCTTGGAAATGTCGACGCCGAGACTGAAACCGCGGCTCGATCCGGCAAGGGCCAGCGAAACCTCGCCCTTCGTCAGCGCAGCGGCCTCGCCGCCTTTGACCGCGCCGGCATGGGCGCTTCCGGCGACGTAGCCGCCAAAGATCTCGTCGATATCCAGCACTTCGGAAAAGGTGCCCGTGGCGTCCGTCAACTCGGTCTTACCGACGGTCAGCCCCCCGCCCCGAACGCGCAACGCGACCTTGGCCGACTGGCCATTGTCGCAGGTCACCGTACCCTCGCCTTTGTAGGTCTTGTAGAGCGCCGACCAGCCCTTGAGATTGAAAACCATTGCGCAATGGACCATTCCTGATCCCTTTTCGTTGTCTTTCGATGCGGCCGTGACTGGGGCGGCGAGCAGCAGCGCCACGGCGAGAGTCGATGCGATTCGCTGGGTCAACATGGGGCTCCTCTGGGTTGGATGTAACTGCGAGCCGCTCCAGTCTAGTCCCCGGCGTTTGCGGCGCCACCGCGTCCACCGGCACGCGATCGCTTGACCGAGCTGCGAATGCGCTTCGTTTCGAGACGGCGCTCACGTGCCCCCGAGGAAGGCTTGGTCTTGCGGCGGGGCCGCGGCGGCGTCAGGGCCCGTGCCATGAGCTCCGCGAATCGTTCTCGAAGCTCGTCGCGGTTGCGCGTCTGGCTACGGTGTCGGCCGGCGTGCATCACGATCTCCCCGGCGACCGTCAAGCGATTGTCGAGTCGCCGTCGCGCCCGCGCCTTTTGCTCGTCGGTCAGACTCGTCGAGCCGAGCAGGTCGAACCGTAGCGTGACCCGCGTCGAGACCTTGTTGACATGTTGTCCCCCGGGTCCGCCGCCACGCGAGACGGACCACTGCAAGTCCTCGTCGGCGATCTCTACGCCGGGCAAGATTTCCAGGCTCATTCGTCCTCGCCCTCACGGGTTGCACGTGCAGACCATTCTCCATTCGTAACCCGCGTCAGCTCCAACTCGATCGGACGGCAACAGACCTCGCAATCGGTGATCAGGTGCTGGCGGCGTCCGCCCCCGGCGTCGACTGCGACCCACAGAAGTTCGCCGCAGTGCGGGCAATCGAGGGACACACCGTCGCTCATGGCCTCGGCTCCCGCGGTCGACCGGCGGGGATGACGCGGCATGCGCTGGTCTTGAAAACCAGATGGACCGACTGACCCGGCGCGAGTCCCAGAGCAGCACATGCCCGTGCCGTGACCGCCGCGGTGATCACCTCGCTCCGTGAGCCGATGCGTGCCGTGATCGTGCCGGTCTCGTCGACGGCGACCAGCGTCGCCGGAACGACGTTCTGAGCCGACAAGCCCGCCGGAGATCCGACCGCGACGATCAGATCTGTCGCACGCAACCCGATCAGCGCCTGCTCTCCCGGTGCGAGCCCACTCCGCGGAACCAAGACACGGATCCAATCGTCGATAGCGATCTCCGCGGTGGCCTCGTCGACGGTTACGACCCGCCCGCGGAGCAGATTCTCCAGGCTCTCGGTGGCGGGGAAACCCCCGCAGCCCGGAGCGCGCAACACTTCGGCCGATGATCCGCGGGCGATCACCCGGCCGCGGTCGAGCAGGATCGACTCGTCGCACAACGCTTGAATCTCGAACGGATCATGGGTGACCAGCAATGTGGGTAGGCGGAACTCCTCGCGGACGCGCAAGAGGTAGCCGAGAATCCGCCGCCGAAGCGCGTCATCCAGGCCGGCCAGCGGCTCGTCGAGCAGCAGGAACTCAGGTGCCGAGCACAACGCGCGGGCCAGGGCCACGCGGCGTTGCTCTCCCCCGGACAACGACGCCACGTCACGATCCAGCAGAGGGGCGAGATCGAGCACCTCGATCACGCGCGCCGGATCGAGCGCCCGGGCGGGATCGGACTCGACCCGCCGGACCCCCGCGTCGAGATGCCCGCGGACCCGCAGATGAGGAAACAGCAGGAGATCCTGCGGAACGTAACCCACGCCTCGGCTTTCCGGAGGCAGCGCGATCTTTGCTGCGGTATCGAGCCAAACCCGACCGGCGATCGAGATCCGACCGGTTGATTTGGGACGCAGGCCGGCGATGGCCTCGAGCGTCGTCGTTTTGCCCGAACCGGAAGGACCGAAGATTCCGAGTGCTTCGGCGTCGGTGGCCCAACTCACCGCGAGCACGAAACCGTGGAGTGGGACGGCGAGATCGATGTCGAAGCGGAGGCTCACGGGCCGACTCGGCCCCGACGCAGCAGCGACTCGACGCCCCACATCGCGGAAAAGGCGAGCGCGATCGACAGGCCGACGAGCCAGAGCGCTTCTTCGTCGCGTCCGATCTGCAGGGCGCCGAAAATTCCGAGCGCCAAGGTCTGGGTCTGGCCGGGAATGTTGCCGGCGACGATCACGGTCGCGCCGAACTCGCCGACCGCGCGCGCCCAGCCCAAGACCGCAGCGGCGACGAGCCCTCGGCGCGCCAGCGGCAGAGTGACCGACACGAAGCTCTGCCACGGCTTCTGGCCGAGCGTGCGCGCCATCTGTTCCAGTCGTGGATCGACCTGGTCGAAGGCGACGCGAGCCGCGCGGGCCACCAAAGGCAAGGACATCACGCTCGCGGCGAGCACCGCTCCCTTCCACGTGAACAAGATGTCGAGGTCGAATCCGAAACGCCGGGGGTCGAACGGGCCCCCTCGGGCGAGCAGACGCAGCAAGAGGTATCCGATCGCGGTCGGCGGCAGTACGAGGGGCAGGGCAATCAGGGTCTCCAGCGCGCCCTTGCCGCGAAAGTTGCGGCGCGACAGAAGCAGCCCCAGGGCTAGCCCGGGCAGGAAGACGAGCGCGGTCGCGCAGCCGGCCACCTTGAAACTGATCCACAGCGCACTCATGGCTGAGGCGGTCGCGCTCACCGGACCTCGACACCTTTGGGGATGACGACGATGCCCGTTTCGGTGACCATGAACCGATCGCGGTCGGCTGCGGCATCTTCGCCGATCACGACTCCCGGCCCGATTCGGACGCCTTTGTCCAGGATCGCGCGCCGAACGCGCGCATGGCGACCGATGTCGACGCGGTCCATCAGCACGCTGTCCGAGACGCTGGCGTAGGAGTTGACTCGGACCTCGGGGCAGAGTATCGAGCGTTCCACGCGGCCGCCGCTGACGATCACGCCGTTGGAAAGGATCGAGTCGACGGCGACGCCGAGACGTCCGCCCGGCTCTTGTTGAGCGAAGACCGTCTTGGCCGGTGGAAGTTGGCGGTGCAACGTCCGGATTGGCCACTCGCGATCATAGAGGTTGAACAACGGCTCGACCGCCACGAGGTCCATGCTCGCTTCGTGATACGAGTCGAGCGTCCCGATGTCGCGCCAATAACTCGTGACCGCCTTATTCTCGTCGACGAACGGGTAGGCATGAACGCCGCCCGCCTTCACCAGCGCGGGAAGGATATCGTGGCCGAAGTCATGGCGCGAGTGCGCGTTCGCGGCATCGGAGCGCAACGCCTCGCCCAGTGCCGTCGCATCGAAGCAGTAAACGCCCATGTTCGCGAGCGCCATCTCCGGCCGGCCGGGGATCGCCTTGGGGACCTGCGGCTTCTCATGGAAATCGACGACGCGACCACCGCCGTCGATCTCGACGACGCCAAAGGCCGAAGCCCGATCGATCGGCACCTCGACCGCGCCGACGGTCGCCGTGCGCCCGGTCGCCTCATGGGACTCGACCAACTTACGGTAATCCATCTTGTACACGTGGTCCCCCGAGAGAACCACGACCAGACGCGGCCGGTCCTGATCGAGGAGGTACAAGTTTTGAAAGACAGCGTCCGCGGTGCCTTCGTACCAGCGCTGACCGACGCGGAGCTGCGGTGGAACGGTGAAGATCCACTCGCCGATCTCGGGACAGAACAGCGGATCCCAACCGAGCTTGATGTGCCGTTCAAGACTCGCCGATTTGTACTGAGTGAGCACCAGGATCTTGCGCAACCCCGAATTCAGCGCGTTGCTCAGCGTGAAATCGATGATCCTGTAGTGTCCGCCGAACGGAACGGCCGGTTTGCCGCGATTCGCGGTCAACGGCGTGAGGCGCTCGCCCTGGCCGCCGGCGAGGACGATCGCCAGAACGTCGTCGAGGATGACGGTTCGCCTCCGCGATCCACCATGATCCTGGCCGGCTCCCGAGTCGGGTGGCACCGTCAGACTCCGTAACGCGCCGGATCCCAGTCGATTCCGAGCTCGCTGGGCGGCGCCATGTAGCCCAGTAGAGCCGAGGAGGCAACGACCGCCGGGCTGGCCAGGAATCCTTCACCACCGAGCCCCATCCGATTCTGCCAGTTGCGATTGAACGAGGTGATCGCCCGCTGGCCCGGTTGGAGCGCATCGGGCCCCTGGCCGAAGCACGGACCACACCACGACTCGCGGATCGACGCCCCTGCCGCGCGAAACACATCGGCGATCGATTTTCCGCCCAGTCGAGACTCGGGCTCCTCGATGCGCCGCTTGACGCCACCCGAGCCGGGAAAAATGATGAACTCACGCGCGGCCTCGGAGCGTCCGGCGTCGCGACCCGCCGCGATCACCAAGGCCGCCTGCAGTAGATCGTCGTAGCTTCCGTTCGTGCACGACCCGATGAACGCTTTGTCGAAGCTGATTCGCTCGGCAGCGATCTCGGTGGCGGGGAAGGCGTTCCCGGGACTGAACGGTTTGGCGATCATCGGGACGACCGCGGATAGGTCGAGCTCTTCATCGATAGCCCAGCTGGCCTCGGTCCCGGGCGAGATCGGCGGATAGGGGAGATCGGTCATCCCCTTCGCGCGATACCAGTCCAGGGTGACCTCGTCCGGCGCGAAGATTCCGTTCTGAGCTTCGGCTTCAGCCATCATGTTGGCGATCGTGTTGCGGTAGGCGATCGGCAGCTGCTGGGTGCGGTCCACGAACTCGATCGACATGCCGGCCGACTGCCGCGCACCCCAGCGGCGGAGCAGTTCGAGCACGATATCCTTTCCGCTGACCCAGGGCTGAAGCCGGCCGCTGAAGATGACCCGGCGCGCCTGGGCGAGCGTGCAGAATACGTAGCCGGTGGCCCAGCCGAACCCGAGCGTGGTCGAACCGACGCCGATGCCGACCGCGCCGTAGGCGCCGTAGGCGCGGCTGTGGGAGTCCGCGCCCGGGGTGAATTGCCCGGGCAAGACGAGACCCTGTTCGGGAAAGTAGAAGTGAAAGATCCCGTCG
>JANNRU010000586.1:0-2111 GCA_031401755.1 Acidobacteriota bacterium
TGGCGTAGTAGGGACGCTCGAGACCGTGCAGCCGCGCAAACTCGCGTCCGATCGAGGTCTGCATCTCGTCGGCGCCAACCCCAGTGAAGACGAAGTGGTCGTTAGCGATCGCCGCCTGCCGCGGGTCGATCGTCGCGCCACCGGTGATCTGGTTGAAGGTGTGAATCGCGAACGGGGCGGTCCCGTCCGAGGCCGGGAGCAAGTCGGCGAAAACGCGTAGGGTCGCCCCGGGACGCACCTCGGCCTCACGGTCCACGCGGTGAGCCCAGAGGATCTGCTCGGTCGTCGTCAAACGGCGTGCCGTCGCCGTGTCGGGCCATTCGATCCGCGGCGCGCGCTCGACCGAGCCGCGAAGCTCGCGCCGCCCGACCGCGATGATCCCTCCCGATTGGCGGATCTCGTTTTCCTTGGCCGTCAGCGGTAGCGGGTCGTAGGTCTGGCCCCGAGTCTCGTTGGTCAGCAGTCTAGTCGCGGGATCGAAGGTAAACTCGTCGTCGTCAGCGGCGTCTTCGACCGCCTGCGGGCTCTGGACGACGTGCAATCCGAGGTTGAACGCGTTTCGGCGAAAGATGTCGCCCATGTTCGCTCCGCAGACGACCACCAATTCGCGCCCGACCTCCTCGGCAACCGCTTTGAGTCCCGCCGGACTCATCTCGCGTGACGACCCGATCGCGAACCGCTCGCCGGCGATGACGAAGGTCTGACCCGCATGGACCCGCTTGCGGAAGTCGGGCATCAGGTACCGGAACGACCCTTCCTTCCAGCGCCGGTCGAGCTCGGCCAGGCTCTCCGAAACGCAATCCGCGGCCGGTGTGATCTGGTCCGTGTCGATCGCGTCGAGCTTTCGACCGGGGCAGGTCGGATCCCAGAAGATCAGCGCTTGCCCCCGGACCACGGGTGCTGCGACGGCGATCGCTTCCGGAGGTGCCGGGAAATCGGAGGTGGTGACTCCGGGCTTGAGTCGTGCGGGTAGGATTCGATGTGTTGGGGCCATGTTCGTCTTCCGATCTTCGGAGCTTGTCCGATTCGGCGGGAGACGGGCTGCTCCGCCCGCCGGGTGCATGGTGCCACACTCGGTCCGGACGGAAAAGTCGGAGATCAGGCGGGGGAGGGCGGAACTCAGCTTGCCTTGGCGCGATAGAACTTGAGCAACGGACGGTTTTCGTCCTCGAGCGTGTAGCCGAGCTTGACCGCCTTCTTGATCACGGTCAATCGCGACGGGGACCAAGCCACGCCCTGACCCGTCGAACGATCCTCGACCTCGAACCAGATTTGCTTGTCGGCTCCGCGATAGCAATAGACTTTGAACAACAACGCTGTCATGAATGCCCCCTGACTTCGGTGAGTAAGTACGCGAAAGCGCAGGGGGATACCAGTGATTCGTCGAGGAATCGGCACGCTGCAGTTGCGAGATCGCAACCCAAGCCTAGCGTCCTCCGAGAGGATTGACGGTGGTCGGCTTTGTCGGCACCGAATGCAATCGCGGCCGTCCGGCTTGTCGGGATCTCGGACCGGGCACGGCCGACAGTTCGGAATATTATGAGCCCATGAAGCAACTCGGGATCGTGCTCGCGTTCGCGGTGCTCGTGGCGCCGAATCCGCCCGCCGCTCGTGCCGAGCCCCTGACCAACCAGAGGGCGCAAGCGATCGTAACTCGCGTCATGCCAGAGGTTGCGAGACTCCGCGGTCTCTCATTTCTCCGCGATGTCAAAGCTAGTGTCGTAGATCCGGCGACGGCCCGGACCCATTTCCAGGAACGGATAAGCGAATTTGAGCAAGCACGGGATCCCGAAGTCGAGATGCGGGTCTGGGAGCTCTTGGGTTGGATTGAGCCCGGCGGCGACCTGGAAGAACTGGTGCTCGACACCCTCGATGATCAGGCGATGGCTTACTACGATCCGGCGACCCGGACCTGTTACGTGCGCAGTGACCTGCCCGCGGTCGCGCTCGAGATCATTCTGATGCACGAGCTCGTTCACGCGCTCGAGGATCAGCACTTCGATCTGGACCGCAGGCTCAACGATGTTGTGGGCGACGACGATCGGATGATCGCCGTTGCCGCGGTGCACGAGGGAAGCGCCACGCTGTTGATGCTCGCCGCCGCGGCCGAG
>JANNRU010000587.1:0-15956 GCA_031401755.1 Acidobacteriota bacterium
GCAATGTCCGCTTCGTCGCCGGAAACGCGGACACGGACTTCATGTTGCTCGAGCTTGAAGCTCCGATCCCCGGCTCGATCGCGCACAACTTCAACGGGTGGGATCGTCGCCCAGCTCCGGCCTCGGAATCCTGGACGATCCATCATCCAACCGACGATCCGCGCAAGATCAACTACAACGCGGACCCGCTGCTCGGCGGGCAGGCCTTCGGTCCCTTCCACTGGCGCGTGCGCGAGTGGGAGATCGGGACTACCGAGCCGGGATCGTCCGGAGCCCCCCTTTTCGATGCGAACCGCCGCATCGTGGGCCAGCTCCACGGCGGTCTGTCGACCTGTGAGAACAACCTGTTCGACGAGTTCGGTAAGTTCAACGAGTCGTGGGCCTGGACCCCGGAGAAAGAGCCGCCGACGGGTCGTCTGCGCGAGTGGCTCGATCCCGCCGGGACTGGCTTGGCGACCCTCGACGGTCTCGATAGAAATTTCTGCTCCAATCCGGTACCCAGTCTTGCGTTGCGCAAGGCGATTGTCCGCAAGTGCGCGCTGCAAGGTACGACCGCTCTCCCGGGCGACACTTTCGACCTCGACATCGAGTTGCTCAACAATGGAAACGATCTCGGCACCGGCGTCGCGGGGACGATTGCGCTGAACCCGCCGGGTCAGCCGGGCGTCACGCTGCTGAGAAACTCGGCAAACTGGCCGGATCTGGCGCCGCTCGAGACCTCTTCACCGGTGGTGCCGTATTCAATCCGCCTCGCGCCGAACTATGCGTGCGGTACCCCAATTCGCCTGACGCTGACCGCCGCAGCGAACGAGAGTCCTTTTCTTCAATCGATACCGGTGACCGTGCGGGTCGGGCGTCCAGTCGACATCGCGATCTTCGGAGATTCGATGGAGGCCGGCGTCGGCCCGTTCACGATCGATAACCCGGTGGCCGCGGGTCCTCCGTCACTGGCCGTTAACCCCTGGATCCAGACGACGGCGCGCGCCCACAGCCCGACGCACTCGTGGTCGGTCGCCGATCTCAACGGGCGCAGTGATAGCCGGTTGGTGCTGACCGGTACGTCACCGCTGCCGGCCGGTGCGAGCCTGCGATTCCGTCACTACATGAACACCAATCAGAGCTTCGATGGTGGTCGTCTCGAATACCGTATCGGAGCCGGTGCTAGCTGGATCGATGCGCGGCCGTTGATCAGCCGCGGCGGCTACAACTCAACGCTTAGTTCGCTCTTCCAGTCGCCGCTGGCCGGTCAAATGGCGTGGAGCGGAGATCTGGGCAGTTTCGTCGAAGTCGAGGTCAATCTGGCCAGCCTGGCGGGGCAAACAATCAGCTTCCGCTGGCGCTTCGTCACCGACTCGTCGATCTCGGGCGCCGAAGAGGGCTGGTTCGTCGACGACATCCGGATCGAGCACACGATTTACGACTGCATCCGACCGCGATCCTCGCGAGGCGCCGACGCCTGTCTGACCGGTCGTCCTCCGCTTCCCCGCGCCGGAAAAACCGGGGGCCGCTGATCTGCCCTCGCCGCGATCCCTCGTAGCCGGGGGTCTCCGGGCGGCAATTCGATCATTCGCCTCGTACTGTAGTGGTTACGCCGTCTGGTATCCGCTAGGAGCGCGACGTGACCGGATCCGAGGAACGACCCCGCCCGGAAGGATCTGGGGCCGAGCTACGCGATTGCGGCGCCGACCGGACGGTGCTGTCGAGCGAGGCCATTCAATTCGTCGTCGAACTCGTTCGAGGCCAGGCGACGAGGGTCGAGTCGCTGCTGGACGCACGGCGCCAGCGGCGCGAGCGGTGGTCGGCGGGCGAGCCGTTCGAGTTTCTGGCCGAGACCCGCGAGCTTCGTCAATCCCCTTGGAGAGTTGCCGCGCCACCGCAGGATTTGACCCGCCGCGTCGTCGAGATCACCGGACCCGTTGAACGAAAAATGATCGTCAACGCGCTGAACTCCGGCGCCGACGCGTTCATGGCCGACTTCGAGGACTCGACGGCGCCCACCTGGTCCAACCTCATCGATGGGCAAAAGCATCTGCGGGATGCGGTACGGCGGGCGATCGACTTCGACGATCCACAAACCGGAAAACGCTACCGGCTCGCGGAGCGAACCGCCACACTGCTCGTTCGACCGCGCGGACTCCATCTGGTCGAGCCCCATCTGGTCGTCGACGGCCATGCAGTTCCCGGGGCGATCGTCGATGCCGGTCTTTTCCTCTGGCACAACGCTCGTGAGCTCGTCAGGGCCGGAAGCGGCCCCTATCTCTATCTGCCGAAGCTCGAAGGTCATCACGAGGCGCGGTGGTGGAACGATCTCCTCGGTCGGGCCGAAGCGCGACTCGCGCTCCCGCACGGAACCGTGCGCGCCACCGTGCTGATCGAGACACTGCCGGCCGCGTTCGAGATGGACGAGATCCTGTGGGAGCTGCGCGAGCGGTCGACCGGACTCAACTGTGGTCGCTGGGACTACATCTTTTCGATGATCAAGTGCCGGCGCCACGACCCTGCCGCCGTGTTGCCCGATCGGGTTCAGGTGACGATGGAACAACCCTGCATGCGGGCCTACACCCAACTCCTAGTCCGCACCTGCCATCGGCGGGGCGCTCACGCGATTGGTGGCATGGCCGCGCAGATCCCGATCAAGAACGATCCGCAGGCCGATCGGGTCGCCGCAGACAAGGTCCGTCAGGATAAGCGCCGCGAGGTTCGCGACGGCCACGACGGAACCTGGGTCGCCCATCCTGGGTTGGTGGCGTTGGCCCGCGAGACCTTCGTGGCCGAGATGGACGGTCCGCACCAGCTAGCGCGGCTGCGTGAAGATGTCGAAGTCTCCGCGGCGGACTTGCTGCGAGTTCCGGAGGGAACCCGAACCGACGACGGGCTGAGGCTCAACGTACGGGTCGGCCTGCGCTATCTCGAGTCTTGGTTGTCCGGACGCGGGTGCGTGCCTCTCGAAAATCTGATGGAGGACGCGGCCACGGCCGAGATCTCGCGAGCCCAAGTCTGGCAATGGGTCCGCCACGAGGCGACTCTCGCCGATGGAGGTCGGGTCGCCGCCGCCCGGGTTCGCGCGACGATCGCCGAGGAGCAGGGGCGGATCGCCGCTGAGGTCGGGCGATCACGTTTCGACAGCGGCAGGTTTGAGGACGCCCGTGCGCTCTTCGAACGTCTCAGTCTGGCCGAGAAGATGGAAGAGTTCTTGACCACCGCCGCCTATGGCATGCTCGACGACTAGGAGGAGCCATGATGTCGCGCCCGTCGAATACCCCGTCCGATCGCTTTCGAGGGATTGTCCGCCCCTACACCGGGCACGACGTCGAGCGATTGCGCGGCAGCGTCCGCATCGCACACACGCTGGCCGAGCTGGGGGCGGAGCGGCTCTGGCGGCTCCTCAACGATGAACCGTACATTGCCGCCCTCGGCGCGATGACCGGGAACCAAGCGATGCAGCAGGTGCGGGCCGGACTCCAGGCGATCTACGTCAGCGGGTGGCAGTGCGCGGCCGACGCCAATCTCTCGGGGCAGATGTACCCTGATCAGAGTCTCTATCCGGTCAACAGCGTTCCCGATCTCGTTCGTCGAATCAATCAATGTCTCGCGCGGGCCGACCAGATCGAGCATGTCGAGGGCGGAAGCGCCAAGCATTGGTTCGCGCCGCTGGTTGCGGACGCCGAAGCAGGGTTCGGCGGAGCGCTGAACGCTTTCGAGTTGATGAAAGGCATGATCGAGGCCGGCGCTGCGGGCGTTCACTTCGAAGACCAGCTTTCATCGGAGAAGAAGTGCGGGCACCTCGGGGGCAAGGTTCTCGTGCCGACACAGCAGTTCGTCCGCACGCTGGTCGCGGCACGTCTTGCAGCTGACGTCTGCGGAGTATCGACCCTTCTGATCGCGCGCACCGACGCCAACAGCGCGCGCTTGTTGACCTCGGACGTCGATCCGCGGGATCACGAGTTCTTGACTGGGGAACGAACGGCCGAGGGCTTCTTCCGGATCCGGGGCGGGCTCGACTGCGCGATTGCGCGTGGATTGGCCTACGCGCCCTATGCCGATCTGCTGTGGTGCGAGACTTCGACGCCGGATCTCGGTGAGGCCCGTCGTTTCGCCGAGGCGATTCACGCCTCTTTTCCAGGGAAGTTCCTGGCCTACAATTGCTCACCCTCGTTCAACTGGCGGCGGCACCTCGATCTGTCCACGATCGGCGAGTTCCAGCGCGAGCTCGGGGCGATGGGCTACAAGTTCCAGTTCGTGACGCTCGCCGGTTTCCACTCGCTGAATCACTCGATGTTCGAGTTGGCCGGCGCCTATCGCGATCGGGGAATGGCGGCCTACTCCGAGTTGCAGGAGGCCGAGTTCGCCTCCGAACGCCACGGCTACAGCGCTACGCGTCACCAACGTGAGGTCGGGACGGGCTACTTCGACGCGGTCGCCAACGTGATTTCCGCGGGCGAGTCCTCGACGATCGCCCTCGAAGAGTCGACTGAGACCGAGCAGTTCTGATCCGTCAGCGACGGTCGAGAAACGTAAGCGTCAATTGCGAATCCGTCAGGCGCGATCGCGCGTGACTCGCGCGGTCGCGGAGCCCATATTCCCCTCAACCACAGTCCTTCGCACCCGCCGCGAATTGCGCGTACGCTCGCGCCTCGCGTCGTTCACCGAGGAAGGGAACGCGCATGCACGCCCGTCGGACGTCGATCGCCTTGTCGTGGATTCTGGTCGCTGCCTGCTCTGCTTCGGCCCAGGGTGCGAGCGCCGAAGCGGCGCCGGGAGGGGCTCAGCGAGTTCGCCTGCAGGCGGAGGTACAACGAGATCCACTGTTCGTGGCCGCCGCCCACATGACGGATCCGGCCGCGGATATCGAGCGGCTTGTGGTTTCGGTCGCCGCGCTGCTGTCGGGCGAGCGTGGAGCCGCGGTGACCGACCTGTGGGACAAGTTTCGGGGACGATCCACGGCAGCGCCGGGAGGCACCTTCCTGGCCGAACTCGGACCCGACGTGGTTTTCGCGCTCGACCTTCCACCGATCGATCCGCTGATCGCATCTCTCGGTGACATCCGGCAACTGCCGACCGCGTTGCTCGGTCGATCGGGGCTACTGGCGAGCGTGCGGAATCCCGAGCGCGCCGAGGCCGCGCTGCGGGCTGCGCTCGGATTCCTCGGGGCCGAGTTCAGCGTCGAAGATGGTCTTGTGGTCGCCCGCATCCCGCTCGGCGGTGCGACCGACGATCTATCCGAAACGAAACCCAATTGGCTCGTGCTTTACTACGCGACGCGCGGGGATCGGCTGGCGCTCGGCGCGTCGGCGCCGTGGGTGGTGGCGAGCCTCGCCGGTCGTCCGCCGGGCGAGCGACTCTCAGACGGTGCCGACTTTGCCCGTGTCGCCGCTCACATCGACGCGGCACCGACCAGCCTCGTCTATGCCAATCTGCCGAAGCTACGGGAGCTGGTGCGTGGATCGCGAATCTTGCAGGCAGCTTTGGGAGACCAACTCGGTTTTGACGGCTGGAAAGAGCAGATCCTGTCCGGAGAGTTGCTGGGAGTGGGTGCGGGTTCGAGCATCGTCAAGCTCGATGACGGCTCACGTGCGGTCACCTTTGGCCCCTCCTGGCTTTCCGGCGGGGCCCTCGTCGGCGCGGTGATCTCCGCTGCGGCGGCGACAGGCGCGCCCAGGGACGTCGAGGCGCCGCGCGTCGACCAGACCGTCTCCCATCTCGAGGCGATCGCCGCCGCTTGTGAGGCGTTTTCTGCTGACGCGCGGGTCTATCCTGGCCCGACCGAGGGTTGGGTCCCGGTTGAGCGGATCGCGGGGTTCCTCGAGCCGGTCTATATCGGGGCGCTGCCGCGACTCGACGGTTGGCGAAACCCGATCCTCTA
Source organism: Acidobacteriota bacterium (assembly GCA_031401755.1). GTDB lineage: Bacteria > Acidobacteriota > Polarisedimenticolia > Polarisedimenticolales > Polarisedimenticolaceae > JANNRU01. The sequence goes on from JANNRU010000587.1 coordinate 5,864, forward strand.
TTGGTCGGATGGTGTGAGGTTCCGCGTCCTCAGTCGTGGCCGCGATGGCGCGCTCGATCCTGATCGCGCCGCGGCGGGTGGGGTCGACACCGATATCATCGTGGAAGGAAATCGGCCTTCGTCGGCCCCCCTGACCCGCTGATCGCCGTACAATACCGGGACCACAGGGAACGAGGTCGACTACGGAGTCGCGCCGGGTTGGGTTTCAGCCTTGAGCTCCAGCGCTCGTATCGAACGGTCGTCGCGGACGAAAAGCCGGGTCCCGACGAGCGTCGGGGGTATCCAGGTCTTGCGATCGGTGATCTGTGCCTGACTGAGGATTGTCAGTCCCTCCGGTGACAAACGCACCAGCGCGAGCTGACCCTCGGAATCGAGGAGAATCGTCCTGTCGCCCGCATGAACCAGGTTGGCCTGGACGAATCCGCGCTCCCGCCAGCGGATTTCCCCGTCGGCCATGTTCACGGCGGCGAGGATCGACGCGTTGCTGCCGATCGATGCGTAGACCGTGTCGCCCAGCCGTAATGCGTTCCAGAAGTGGATGCTCAGACGATCGCTGCGCCAGAGCTCCTCGACGGTTGTCTGCGCTCCGTCCCGGGTCAAGCGTAGCGCCCGTGTTCCGCCGTCGAGTTGGCTCGCGACCCACAGGACGCCGTCGGCAGACCAGATCGGATCCGTGGCGTTGTTGCGATACTCGTTGACGACGGGAAAGCTCCAAACGCGGGTGCCGTCGGTCGCCTGCAAGCCGACGATTTCATCCGCCGTGAAATAGACGATTTGTTTCTGTCCCTGGAGATCGATGACCACGGGTGTGGCGTAGCTGACGGAGGTCGGTGGGCTGGCCCAGACCACCGTGCCGTCGTGGGGATCGAAGGCGATGACTCCGTGCCGGTCTCCACCGACCAACACGATCACGTGGCCGTCCTGTGCGATCGGGCTCGCCGCGTATCCGAAATCGAGCACCTGGCCACCGAACTCGGGCACGAGCTCGTGCGACCAAGCGAGCTGACCCGAGCGTCGGTCGACGCAGCGCAAGACGCCCGTGTAACCGAGCGTGACCAGTCGATCTCCGACCACGAGCGGCGTCGAGTTTGGGCCCTTGCCGAACTGGATTTGGTTGCCCTCCCGGGTCGGGGCCGGATAGCGGTGTTCCCACAGGGTTGTTCCGTCACCGGCGTCTAGCGCGACCACGACCTCGTCGTCGCCATTCCGATACATCGTGTACAGAGCCTCGTTCGCCGCCGCGATGGCCGAGTACCCCGCGCCCAGACCGCGCGCCCAGATCGTCGGTGGACCGGTGAGGGGCCAGTGGCTGGCGAGCCCGCGGGCCTCGACCTTGAAATCACCGTCCGGTCCTCCCCAACGCGGCCAACTCCCCGATCCGCCTGCGCGAGTCGGCGCGGTGCTGGAGTCGGCCGGCGGCGGAGAGAGTCCCGGTTGGGCGACACACCCGGAGAGCAGCGTCCAGGCGGAAAAAACAGCCAATATTGCGACCGCTCGGCGGCTCATCCCGCTCCTTCCCGTCATCGGTCGCGGGTGAGCGGAGAGATCCAGCGGCCTCGTCGGCTGCTGTCCGCCTCCGGATCCCGCGCTATATTCCCCGACCGAGCGTCTCGGTTTCGATGATCCCCATGAAACGACTCGTTGCAATTGTCACAGTCCTGGCCACGGTAGCAGTTGCGTTCGCCGTCGGCCGCTGGGCTGGGGAGCGACAGCGGCCGCCTGCGGCGACCGGACGGCCAGTGCTCTACTGGGTCGATCCCATGAACCCGAGCTTTCGCTCCCCGCAGCCCGGGATCGCCCCCTGCGGCATGCCTCTCGAGCCCGTCTATGCCGACTTGACCGGTGCCGCCCCGACATCGGACAGAATCGTCGTTGCTCGTTCGCGGCGCTCGCTCGTCGGGATCGAGACCCAGGCGGTGAGCAGCGGGCCCGTCGCCGCGTCGCTGCGTCTGTTCGGCCGTGTTGCCGCCGACGAATCCCGCGTCCACGTCATCACGTCCAAGCTCGACGGCTCGGTTCAGCGTGTTGGCGCCGCGGCCAAGGGCAGTCTCGTGCAGCCGGGCGAGTTGCTCGGCGAATTCACCAGTGATACGACCGCGGTGTCGCAGCGGACGCTGCTGACCGCGCTCGAGGAGATCGATGAGCTGAAGGCAGAGGGACTCGAGACCGATCCGAGGATGGTCCAGTTCAAATCAAGCGCCCGGGTCGCTCGGCAGAACCTGTTGAACCTCGGCCTGACGGAAAATCAGGTCGAAGAGATCGCTCGCACGCGCAGGGCAGCGACGTTCATCGAGGTCCGGTCGCCGGTGGCCGGGTATGTCTTGGAACGCAATTTCGCGCTTGGCCAGCGGTTCGAGAGCGATGCTCCGCTGTTCGTGATCGCCGACATTCGACGGGTGTGGATCTGGGCCGATGTCTTCGGCGCAGACGCGACGCTGTTGCGCCCCGGCGCGGCAGCGGTGGTGCGGCTTCCGGACCGGCCTGGGGAGTTCGAGGCGACGATCAGCAGGGCCTCGCCGCGATTCGATCCGGTCGCGCGAACGCAGGCCGTCCGACTGAACGCGGTCAATTCCGCAGGCGGGTTGCTTCCCGGAATGTTCGTCGACGTCGAGGTACCGATCACGGCCGAGTCGGCGATGACCGTACCCGCGGAGGCCGTCGTCGACACTGGCCTTCGCCGGCGTGTCTGGGTCGATCGCGGCGATGACGGATTCGAGGCGCGCGAGGTCCGCACGGGATTCAAGCTCGGCGACCGCGTGCAAGTTCTTTCAGGTCTCGTCCCGGGCGACGAGGTCGTCGTCGCCGGGAACTTCTTGCTCGACTCCGAGAGTCGCCTGCGAACGTCTCGCGAATCGACGCGTCCGACGTCGGGCTCGCCGGATCCGGTCTGTGGGATGCGGGTCGATCCGGAGATGGCCACCGCGTCGGGGTTGATCTCTGACCTCGCCGGACAGCGCTATTCCTTCTGCAGCCCGCGGTGCAAGGAGCGCTTTGACGCAGATTCGAGTGAGTTCGTCGAATCCGGCGTCTCGCCGTGACGAGCGGCCCGATCGAATGATCGACCGGATCGTCGATGCATCGATTCGCCACAAGTCGTTCGTCTTCGTGGCGACGGCCCTCCTGATCGCGTGGGGCGTCTGGTCGATCCGCCACGTCCCCCTCGATGCGATTCCCGACCTCTCCGATACGCAGGTCATCGTCTACTCGCGTTGGGAGCGGTCCCCGGATATCGTCGATGATCAAGTGACCTACCCGATCGTCTCCGCCATGCTGGGGGCTCCGGGTGTGCGCGACGTGCGCGGGATCTCCGACTACGGCTACTCGTTCGTCTACGTATTGTTCGAGGACGGCACCGATCTTTACTGGGCCCGCTCGCGAGTCCAGGAGTATCTGGGTCCGGTGCTTGCCGACCTGCCGGAGGGGGTGCGGACGGAGCTCGGGCCGGATGCGAGCGGTCTGGGCTGGATCTTCCAGTACGCGCTCGTCGATGACACCGGACGAATGGATTTGGCCGAGCTCCGGTCGCTGCAGGACTATTGGCTGCGGTACCACTTGCGTTCGGTGCCGGGCGTGGCGGAGGTGGCCGCGGTCGGCGGTTTCCGGCGTCAATACCAGATCGAGCTCGATCCCAATCGGCTTCGGGCACGCGAGGTGCCGATCGAGCGTGTCGTCGCCGCGGTCCGCGAGGCCAACGTCGAGACCGGAGGCGGGCTGATCGAGGTCGGCGCGATCGAGCAGATGATCCGCGGTCGCGGGTATGTCGGATCGATCGACGACCTCGAACGCGTGGTCGTCGGCATGAGCGACAGCGGGATGCCGATCCGCGTGCGGGATCTCGGGCGTGTGAGCTTCGGGCCGGAGGAGCGACGCGGTCTGGCCGATCTCGACGGCCGAGGCGAGGTGGTGTCGGGCATCGTCATCGCCCGCGACGGCCAGAACGCGCTCAGCGTGATCGACGCGGTGAGAGCCAAACTGGAAGAGGTTCGTCCCGGGCTGCCGGAAGGTGTGCGGGTCGTCACGGCCTACGATCGATCCGATTTGGTACGCCGCGCGATCGCGACGCTTCGTGGCGCGATCCTCGAGATCATCCTGACGACGTCGATCGTCATCTTCCTCTTCTTGCGTCACGGACCGAGCGCGCTGATTCCGATCTTGACCCTGCCGATCGCGGTGGTCCTCGCGTTCATTCCGTTTCGTGCTGCGGGCTTGACCGCGAACGTGATGTCACTCGGCGGTATCGCGATCGCGATCGGCGCCCTCGCCGACGCCGCGATCGTCGTCGTCGAGCAGGCGCACAAGAGACTCGAGGAGTGGGAGCGGGACGGACGCCGGGGACCTTCGGCGACCGTCGTCCGCGAGGCGATACTCGAAGTGGCCGGCCCGAGCTTCTTTTCGCTGCTCGTTATCGCGGTCGCCTTTCTGCCCGTGCTCACGCTCGAAGCCGAAGAGGGGCGTCTGTTCAAGCCGCTCGCCTATACGAAGTCGCTGGTGATGGGGGTGGCGGCCCTGCTGGTCGTGACGCTAGACCCGGCTCTGCGCATGGCACTGTCGCGCCGCGAGCGCTTTAACTTTCGACCCGCATGGCTCTCGACCGGTGCGAATGCGGTGCTGGTTGGGCAGATTCGGCCGGAAGGCGGCCGTTCCCTCGGTCGGTTCCTGACGCGACTCTACGCGCCGGTCGTGCGCTGGTCGCTTCAGCACAAGCGGGCAGTTCTCGTGGGTACGCTGGTCGCGATGGTCGTCACCATTCCGGTCTACCTCAACCTCGGTAACGAGTTCATGCCTCCGTTCGACGAGGGGGCGCTGCTGTACATGCCGAGCACGCTTCCGGGAATTTCGACGACCGAGGCCGGCCGACTGCTTCGGGAGACCGACCGGATCCTGGCCGGTTTCCCCGAGGTCGAGCGAGTCCTCGGGAAAGCCGGGCGGGCGGAGACGTCGATCGACCCGGCCCCGCTGTCGATGTTCGAGACGGTCGTCCTGCTGCGCCCACTAGGAGATTGGCGTCGTGTCGAGACCTGGTATTCCTCATGGTCGCCCGAGTGGCTTCGCTTGATGCTTCGACGTATTACGCCGGACCACATCTCGCGCGAACAGCTCGTCGACGAAATGAACGACGCCTTGCGCATTCCCGGATTGGCCAACGCTTGGACCATGCCGATCAAGGCGCGAATCGACATGCAGGCGACGGGAATTCGGACACCGGTCGGTCTGAAAATCTCGGGTGGCGACCTGCGCGAGATTGAACGCCTCGGGGCCGAGGTCGAAGAGCAACTCCGCGGCGTTCCAGGCACGCGCGGCGTGTTCGCCGAGCGGGTCGCCGGTGGCTACTTCGTGGATGTGCGCTGGCGGCGGGACGAACTGGCTCGACAGGGATTGACCGTGGCCGAGGCCCAGGAAGCGGTGGCAATTGCGATCGGAGGGGAGACGGTAACCGAAACGATCGAGGGGCGGGAGCGCTATCCGGTGCGTGTGCGTTACCTCGCCGACTTTCGCTCCGATTTGCAGGCGATCGAGCGCGTACTGGTCGCGGTCGACGAGGGCCGGCGCCAGGTCCCGCTGGGTGAGCTGGCCCGGATCGAGCGCGCCGAGGGTCCGTCGATGATTCGCAACGAGAACGGACTGCTCACCGGCTACGTCTGGGTCGATCTCGCCGACCGTGACCCGGCGAGCTACGTCGCCGAGGCGGGACCGTTATTGTCGTCGTCGATTCAGGTTCCACCCGGCTACTCGATACTCTGGAGTGGGCAGTACGAGGCGATGCACCGCGTGCGAGAGCGGCTCTTCGTGGTGGTGCCGTTGACCCTCGGGCTGATCTTGCTTTTGCTCTGGCTGAACACTCGCTCGTGGGTCAAGACCGCCATCGTGTTGCTCGCCGCGCCGTTTTCGGCGATCGGGGCGATCTGGTTGGTCTGGGCGCTCGGCTACGATCTGAGCGTCGGCGTCTGGGTCGGGTTGATCGCGCTCCTCGGCGTTGACGCCGAGACCGGGATCTTCATGTTGCTCTACCTCGATCTGTCGTGGGAGCGAGCGCGCCGGGACGGGAAGCTCCGCGATCTGGCCGATCTGCGTGCGGCGATCCAGGAGGGGGCTTCGGGGCGGTTGCGGCCCAAACTAATGACGGTGACGACCACCTTTGTCGGGCTGCTCCCGATACTCTGGTCGATTGGAACCGGTGCGGACACGATGAAGCGCATCGCGGCGCCGATGGTCGGCGGAATCGTGACGTCGTTCTTGCTCGAGCTTCTGGTTTACCCGGTTCTCTACGAACTGTGGCGCAGGAGGGAACTGCCGGCAGGCAGGGCTCTGCCCCAGACCGCTTCGCCCCCGTGCTAGGCTCGTCCGCGCCCTAGTTTTCATCACAGGGGAATCCGGTGAAGGTCGCCTACGTCTTCAGCACCTCTGGGCATACCGCGAGCTACAAACTGGGGAAGATGATCCTTCCTCAACTCGAGCGAGGCGAGCACGGTGTCGAGGTCGTCGGTATGATGTTTTTCGACGACAACACCTATCTGCTTCGAAGCGGCGACCCGATGGGAGAACGCCTGGCATGCGTCGCGTCGCAGCAGGGCATCCTACTGATGCTGTGCGACAGTTGCGCGCTGGAACGCGGTCTCGCCGAGGGAGGCCCGTGGCCGGTCGCGGCCCGGGCCGTCGGGACCGTGGCGGGGGTTCAAGTCGGGTGCTTTCCCGACCTGTACCGCGCACTGGCCGGCAACCCGCCCGATCAGGTGATCACGCTTTGAGCGGCCCTTTCGATCCACGGTCCGCACCGTGGGCCCGCGCTGGCGGTTCGGGGGCGAGAAATTGATGACAGGATCGCCGTTTCCGTGTAGATTCTTGCGGTTCCGCGGCCAGATGCCGCGAACCCGGTCGCGAGGAACGACTCGAACGCACCTTCCGCAGGGGGCGCTGCGATTTTGCCGCACCGGGGCCTAGCGCCCCTGGCGCCACGGCCGAAAACGGGAAACGCTACCATCGGGATGAGGCGCTGGCTCGGAGGGCGCCGCGGGAGCTCGGAGGACGGCGCTGATGTTCGATTCGATGCTCGAGAGCACCGCCCAGCGTCCGGGCAACCGGTCGATTTGGACCTTCCCCGTCTCACTGGTCGTGCATCTCGTCGTGGTCGGAACCGTTGTCGCCTTCTCGCTGATGGCGGTCGGGGTCATCGAACAAGACATCATCCCTATTTTCGTCGACGCGGCCCCGCCCCCGCCTCCGCCCCCGCCTCCTCCGCCGCCGGGCCCGTCGAGCGCGACCCAGACCCCCAAGGTCGAACCAAAAGAGATCGAGCCGGAGATGGTCGAGCCCGACATCGTCCCGGATCTGATTCCCGAGACGCCCGCGCCTGACGAGCCTTCCGCGGACGGCGGCGTCCCCGGTGGGGTTGAAGGCGGAGTCCCGGGAGGCGTCGTGGGGGGAGTGGTCGGTGGCGAGATCGGCGGTGTGATCGGTGGCGTGCTCGGCGGCGTGCTCGGGGGCAAGCTCGGGCCAATCGTGCCGACCCCGGACGTGACGCTGCCCGAACTGATACTCGCAACCAAGGTAAAGCCGGAGTTCCCTGAGATCGCGCGTCGCGCTCGACTATCGGGGAAGGTCATCTGCGAGGCCGTGATCGACGTCGAAGGCAACGTCACCGACGTCAAGATCTTGAGCAGTCCGAGCCCCATCTTCAACGAACCCACGGTCGAAGCGCTGCGACAATGGAAGTACAAACCCGCAATCCTCGGCGGACAGCCGGTGTCGGTTTATCTGACCGTCGTCGTCGACTTCGATCTGAAGTGAACAATCCAACACCAGTCATCACGCGTCGTTCGCATAGGAGTACGTAATGAATCTGACCGAAATCATGTCCCACATGACGGTCCTCGGGTGGAGTGTCGTCGTCGTCCTGCTGCTCCTTTCCGTCTACTCGATCGCAGTGATGATCGACAAGTACCGCACCTTCCGTACGGCGCGAAAGCAATCGATCAGCTTCCTCCCCGAGTTCGTTCGCTGCCTGAAGGCCGATCAGTTCGCGGAAGCGGTCGAGGTCTCCCGAGCGCACCACAAGTCGCACGTGGCGAAGGTCGTGATCGCCGGCGTCCAGGAGTACATCAACGACGAGGGCGAACGGATGCCGCCGAAGGCTCGGGTCGAGGCGGTGCATCGCGCACTCGAACGCTCGAACGCTTTGACCGCTGCCGAGATGAAGAGTGGACTCGGGGGCTTGGCCACCATCGGGTCGACCGCCCCGTTCATCGGGCTGTTCGGGACGGTCATCGGTATCATCAACGCGTTCCAGGGAATCGCCACGAGCGGATCGAGCGGTATCGCCGCCGTTTCAGCCGGTATCTCTGAGGCGCTGATCGCGACCGCGTTCGGGTTGTTCGTGGCCATTCCGGCCGTCATGGCCTTCAATTACTTCACCGGCATGCTCGACCGGTTGGAGATCGAGATGTCGAACTCCTCCGATGAGCTCGTCGACTATTTCATCAAGCGCATGGAACTGGCGAATGAAAAGGCGTAAATCGGCTCCAATCCGGTCGGATATCAATGTGACGCCGCTCGTCGACGTCGTGCTCGTGCTCTTGATTATTTTCATGGTCGTCACGCCGATGCTGAATCAGGGGCCGAAAATTCAGCTCCCGAAAGCCGATGAGCCCCCCAAAAAACCCGAAGACACCGAGCAGATCGTAATCACGATCCAGGCCGACGGCGTGATTTGGGTTGGCAAGGACTCGGTAAATGAAGTCACACTGACCGCGCGACTCGGTGAGATGATGCGCGAGGAGCCGTCGAGCACGATCGTCGTCAAAGGCGATGCCGGCCTCGAGTACGGTGTCGTCAAACGAGTCATTTTGGGGGTGCGCGACGCGGGATTTCGTGAGGTCGGGCTGATCACCGAGAAACGTATGGCGGCCGGCGGGGCCTCCTAGGGAGTTCCGAGATGGGAATGCAAACCGGCGGTGGCTCGGGTGGCTACTCTTCGGAGATCAACGTCACGCCGCTCGTCGACGTGGTGCTGGTGCTGCTGATCATCTTCATGGTCATCGTGCCGCTGTCCCAGTCGGGGTATGACGTCGCGATTCCAAAGGAGTCGATCGTCAACACGCCGCCGCCTGATGCCGATCGCCAGATCGTCCTCGCCGTGACTCGGGACGAGTGTCCGATCGACGGCGTGCTCGGTGACAACCCGTTGCCTGCTGACTGCAGCGTGAGATTGAATCGGGAAGCCTGCGCCGCGAAGGACTTGAAGTCCCGAATTCAGGAGATCTACGTGAATCGCCGCGGTGCGGATCGCGTGCTGTTTCTGGCGGCGGAAGAGGCGTTTAGCTACGAGGGTGTCGTGCGGATGCTGGACTTGGCGAAGGCGGGTGCGGGGGACGAGCTGACGATCGGAATCGTGAAGAACGAAGAGGCGGCGTTCGTGCGTGAGGCGAGTGCTGCCGGAACGGTCCCCGGTTCCTGATTGTCAGGCTTCCGCGGAGGCCAATTTCCGGCTCTCCCGACGACGATCGGACTCACTGAGCAACATCTTTCGGACCCGAACGGTCTTCGGAGTGATCTCGACCAACTCGTCGTCTTGGATGTACTCAAGACACGCCTCAAGGGTCATCTCGCGGGCGGGCCGGATTCGGGCAGCCTCGTCCTTACTGGTCGTACGCATGTTGGACAGGGCCTTGAGCCTGGTCGGGTTGCAGACGATGTCGGTGTCCTTGCAGTGCTCGCCGACGATCTGCCCGGCGTACACCTGCTCGCCGGGCTTGACGAAGAAAAAGCCTCGATCGTAGAGCCCGTCTAGCGCGAATGCGGTGATGCGCCCGGTCTCGGTCGAAATCATTACGCCCGCTTGGCGCTGCGGCACCTCTCCACGGTGTTCTTCGTACTGATGGAAGGTGTGATGCATCACGGCCTGACCTTGGGTGGCGGTTAGCATTCGGCTGCGCAGACCGATCAGCCCACGAGCCGGAATCGTGAATTCGAGGTGGACGAATCCAGTCGTGCCTTGCTTGGTGTCCATCCGGATCAGTTGCGCGCGACGGTCGCCCACGAGTGCCATCACGGAACTCTGCGCCTCCGCCGGCACGTCGACGCTGAGCAGTTCGATCGG
>JANNRU010000588.1:0-2421 GCA_031401755.1 Acidobacteriota bacterium
ATGATGGGGCCGTCCCGGGGCGGTCGATACTGGAGGAGCCGTGAGTTCGAGCCCGCCGTCCGAACGCGCGCGACTACTCACCCCTGTTCTCGGCGTGTTGCTGCTCGGCTGCGTCCTACTGCTGCCGCGCCTCGGGGCCTCGGGCTTCTGGGACCCGTGGGAACCTCGCTACGTCCAGGCCTCGCGCGAGATGACCCAGCGCGGTGAATTCGTGGTGCCCTACTACCGCGACAATCCGCGGGTGAACAAGGCGCCGCTGACCTACTGGCTCATCGCCGGATCGCGCGCCGCGTTCGGACCGAGCGAAACGGCCTCGCGACTGCCGTCCGCGGTGCTCGGAATCCTGGGCGCGATCGCGCTGGCGTTGGGCTTCGCGCTTCGCGGACTCAGGCTTGCGGGCTTTCTTGCCGGGGCGGCGCTGTTGACCGGGCCGCAGTGGCCACTGGTCGGACGCTTCGCCACACCGGACACTCCGCTCGCCGCGGCGCTCGCGGTGACCCTCGCGGTCGCACTGGCTTGGCCCGCGCTCTCCGATCCACGCGCGCGGCGCATCGCGCTGGCGATCGGCCTGGGTTCGATCGTCGCGGCGGGACTGGCGGACTGGCCGCGCGGACTGCTGCTTCCGATCTGGGCCGTCTTGGCTTGGGCCGCGATCGAACGCCGCCTGTGGGCCGGGATCGGCCTGGGGCTCGTCGCCGGGCTCTATCACGCGGGGCAGTTGCTGCACCACGCGCCGCTCAATCTGGTCGCGCACGCCGGTGCGGTCGTGCTGGCCGCGATCGCACTCGTGCGGGTCGCCGGGTGGTCCGTGCGTCGTGTGGCGGCGGCGGGGGCCCTGGTTGTCGTACTCGTCGCCCCGTGGTTCTTCGCCCTCGCATTCTCGATGCCGGAGGGCGAAGAAGTCTCGCTCTACCGCTACAAATACGCGTTCAATCTCGGTGAAGACGAGGGGGATCACACCGGTCCCTACCTCGACGTTGCACGACTGGTCGCACTGGGTGGGTTGCCGTGGTCGGCCGCGGCACTTCTCGGATTCGGGCTCGCGTTCGCCAGCAAGCGCGAGCCGTTGGCCCGGCCACTCGCCGGTGTGACGACCGCCGGCCTGCTGTTCTTCACGCTCTCCGAGGCCCAGATGGGTCACTTCTACGGCGTGATCCAGCCCGCGCTCGCCGGACTCGCCGCGATCGGGCTCGTTGCGCTCGCGCGTCAGCCGGGATGGCGCGCGTTGGGATTGGTCGTGCCGACCGCTGTGGTCGCCTGGTGGGCGTTCGACAAGCCGTCGATGATCCTCGAAACCGCAACGGTCAAAAGCTCACTCTATGGGATCGAGGTCGCCCGACCGGCCGTCGCCGCGATCGGGATCTGGTTAGTCGTCGTTTTCGTCGCCGCTTGGCGTCGCCGGCCGGAGTGGCTCGTCGCCGCGGTCCTCCCCGCAGCCGCTCTTGCTGGGTACCTCGCGATCGACGTGGTGCCCGCGCTCGAGCGGCGAAAATCGGTCGCGCCGATGTGGCGCCGCTACCTCGAAGCCCGCGTCGGTGACGAACCGCTCGGACTGTACGGCACGGCCAAGGACGGGGCCTTCTATTACAGCAACAACGGCGTCGAGCGACTGGAGGGGCCGGGGCAGCTCCGCCGGTTCTTCGAGCGCGACGGACCGAGTTTCTTGATGCTCCCGGATCCTCAGCGCAAGGAGGTTGCCGAGATCGCGCCCGATCAAGCGTGCGAGACGCTCGACTCGTCGCACGCGACGCACGCGCTGATCCGCTGTTCTCCGAAGCGAAAGCCAGGCTAGCGCGGCGCACCTTCCCGGCGACGCTTCAAGCCGAGCACGGACAAAAAGAAGGTCCCGAAGATCAACTGCAGGCCCAGTGCGAGCGCGGTCGCCGACGGGATGACGACGCGCATCTTCGATCGCGGATCGAGCGGGCCGAATCCGCCTTGCTCCCAGCCGGCGAACGCGATGCCCGTGCCGATGAGGCCGGTCGTGACCAGCGCGATGCCGACGACCAGCCCGATCTCGAGCTTGAGCCAGCGATCCATGCGTTCGAGTCTCGGGTCCGGAGGGACGAGCCCTTCCTGGATCGCGAAGACCTTTGAAAAGATGCTGAAGCCGATCAGCTGGGTGCCGATGAACACCATCATCACCGCGTAGAGCATCGTGTGGATGTCAAGCTCGACGCCGAAGATCCGTCGTGGCGCGGTCCCGACCCACAGCCCGAGCACACCGCCGAGCACGGCCAGCGCGATCCCCGGATAGAGAAACAGCCAGCGCGGGCTGTAAAGCAGCATGAAGCGCAAGTGACGCCAGCCGTCGCGCCACGGGCGCAGATGCGGCGGTCGGTCGCGACCATCCGGCGAAAGCGTCGTCGGCACCTCGGTCACTCGAAGGCCCAAGAGCACCGCCTTGAGCACCATCTCGCT
>JANNRU010000589.1:0-10182 GCA_031401755.1 Acidobacteriota bacterium
AGGGCCTGGACTTTCGAGACCGCTTCCTCGCGGGTAGTCCCGTACGCCATGGCACCGGAAAGCTCGACCACTTCGGCTATCCAGCGGCCATCGGTCTCTTGCTCGACTTCAACGTAAGACCTCGCGAAACCCCAAGTCCCCAGATTTCGGTCTCGGTTTCGGACGATTCGGGTCGGGGGTGGGCTCTCGCTACTCGCCGGCCCTGAGCATGTCGTGCGGTAGGAGTACGGCGCCCGGGTTGGCGTAGGCGGCGCGGATCGCGGCACGGAGATAGGCCGCCGGGTCGACACCGACGAGTTTCGCCGATTCGATCAGGCTGTAAAACAGCGCCGCGACCTCGGTACCGCGTCGCGAACGCGATCCGTAGTGATTCTTGCGACCCACGACGACACCGCGCAGGCCGCGCTCGGTGTGATTGTTGTCCAACGGGATTCGCGGGTCGTCGAGAAAACGCTCGAGTCCCGGCCAGAGTCCGAGCATGTACGCAATCGCCTTCCCGAAGGTACTTTGCGGCAGAGCAACCTGCGTCATCGCCCAACTGCGAATCGCTGCGACGATCGGCCGGGAGCGCTCATCACGTAAGCGCCCACGCTGGGCCAGCGCCGCGGCTCGGGTGTCCGCATCACTGACGATGCTTGCAGGCGGACATTCCGATTCGATTGCGTACAATTTGCCGATTCGATCCAGTACGTCCTTGCATCGTTCGGGCTCGAACGGTTCCGCCTCGACGAATTTTCGCCGCACATGGCTCCAGCAATGGACCAAGATAAATCGACCAAACGGTCCGGCGCGCGACAGCGAGTCGTAGGGTTTGTAGCCGTCCGCCATCACGATCCCGGCGTAATTGCCGAGGACCTCCGCGGCGGCACTTTCTGAGCGGCTGTCGAGAATCCGGTAAATCACAGCATCGGACCCAGTCAACGACCAAACCCACCAGCGTTTCGATCCGCCCTTCTGCATCAACCGCCACCAGGTCTCATCCGCTCCGATAACGTCTTGCGACAGGACATGCCGATACAGGGCGTCGAGTGTCGGCTCCAGGGGCCGCGCCAAGCCTTCGATCTGATCCCACAGCGTCTGCGAGTCCACGTCCAGACCTTCGCGATTCATGATCCGGACCTGACGCTCGAGCGGTAGATGATCCAAGTATTTCGAGATCGCGACGGAGACCGCAAAGTCGATCGAATAGCGCCGGCCCCGGCGATCGGGTCGCAGAGCCAGGCGGTCCGGGGCCAATGCGGTTTCGACGTGGCCATTGCATGCGCAGCGGTACTTCTGCCGCCGATGTCGGACCAGGACGAACCCGCGCTGGACGACCGTGATCTCTTCGGAATCCTCGGTCTGTCCCGCCATTTCCACAAGGGCGTCGCCGCACTTCGGACAGGCCCGATCCGCCTCGTCGAGTTCATGAATCTGCTCGATGATCGGGAGTTTCGGCTGGGCCTTGGGACCATGACCCGTTTGCGGCGCGCGGGCGCGATCGGGATCAGTTTCGTCGATCGCGCCGGTTCTGCGCTCGGACTTGTCGCCGAACAGCGCGTGCTCGCGGCGGACCAGGAGCTCTTTCAGAAATTCGAGTCAGTAGTGTCCCAACGTTATTCGAACAAATTCAGCTGATTGCTTGACTTGTTCAAGACTTCGTCGTCGACGGCTCTCGTAAGTAGTTGGTTCAATGGGGTTTTCTCGAACATGGTGAGACTGAGGATCTGTAGGATTTCGTAGAGACTGGCGGGCAGATGCAGACGCTTCTTGACGATCGCAACCAAGACGTAAACCGAGACGGCGATCCAGATCTGCGCCTTGACCGCATTCTCGGATGTGCCGAAGAAAGCCTTGATGCGCAGATGTTGCTTGATCCACTTGAAGAACAGTTCTACCTGCCAGCGGCAGCGATAGAGCTCGGCGATGGTGAGGGCCGGCAAGGCAAAGTTGTTGGTGAGGAAGATCAGGGTCTTGGCCGTCTCCGGGTCCTTGAAGCGAATGCGGCGCAGCGGGGCTTCGAACCCCTGGTGCGAGTAAAAGCCTGTCAGGACGACGGTCTGATCGCAGATCAATCCCGTGGCGCGATCGACAGCATGCGAGTAGCGACGTTGAACCTTGAGATTCGACTTGCCGCGGGTCACGAAGAAGCTGCCGGCTTGGTGGAAGCGGTACAGACGCTCGAAGTCGAGGAAGCCCCGATCCATGACGTAGAACGCGCCCGGCTCGGGCAACAATTGATCGAGGATGTTCACCTCGTGCATCTTGCCGTCGCTGATGTGGATGAAGGTCGGGATGTTGCCGCGCAGGTCGAGCAAGGTGTGCAGCTTGACCGCTGCCTTGGTCGAGCGGAAGGGTGCCCACGAAAACACCGACAGGCACAGATCGATCGTGGTCGTATCCAAGGCGTAGACCGATTCCCGCAAGTCGACCCCGAAGGGTTCGTCGATATACAGCGGGCGGGCGATGGCGATCAAACTCTGGGCGAAGTCGGCGTAGATGCGCCAGTCGCGCACGGCGTTCGCATTGGCCAGCGTATTGCGCGAGACCGTCGACCGAATTCCGAGGTGATACAGCTTGGCACGCTGGGAGCGCAGGCACGCCTCGATGTCGCGCAGACTCTCCCGAAAGGTCAGT
Source organism: Acidobacteriota bacterium (assembly GCA_031401755.1). GTDB lineage: Bacteria > Acidobacteriota > Polarisedimenticolia > Polarisedimenticolales > Polarisedimenticolaceae > JANNRU01. The sequence goes on from JANNRU010000589.1 coordinate 2,617, forward strand.
TGCGCGAACGCCATGCACAGAAATTGATCGAGGCACGAGAACGATTTCACCTTCCGTTCGCCCGCATAGCGGGTGACGATTCTTCGAAACGTGTGGAGCGGCAGATGGTCCATGACCTGCGCGAAGACCAGCTTGCCTGCATACATTCGTTGCTCCCGCGATGGATCCCATCGCAGGCTGGCAGGCCAAGTCTCTATCGTCCAAGTCGGTGACAGGCCAAATCATGGATAAGTGCCTTCCATTCCTTGGTTTACCAGCCATCCCCTGGTAAACGTTGGGACACTACTGATGGCGAGTATCGGGTCATCTACAAAGTGCAAGCGAAGGCGATCGGTGTTCTTACGGTCCGGCACGGGCGCCGCCGACTTAACCCACGAGAAGTGCGGGGTCGTCGGTGAATTCCGGTCCGTCGTCTAACCACACGCTGGAGCCGCCGTCCGCCTTCGGCGTCCGCGGGTTGGCGTGACCGTTCAGCGGACAAGGAATGAAAGGCGAGCGGAAGTCCAAACAAGCCGTCGTTCCGTTCTCGACTCTGGTACGAGCCCGGGTCCAGCCGTCCGCTGCTACAGCTTGAGGATTTTCTCCACCTTCGCCTTCACGGCCTCATCCATCGTGATCTACGGCGGCCAGGAACCTTTGAAACCTTCGCCCGGAATTTTCTTCGTCGCGTCGAGGCCGGGTTTGCTGCCGGAGTTCATCTCAGGCGCGGGAGAGGGCGTTCTCGCTCACGAAGAGATTGCGGGAGCGGAAGGCGGGCGGGCTTTCCAGCAGCAGCACGGCGCGCACGGCACCCAGCGGGGTGGCGAACCACGGGCGATGAAGTTGCCGGTCTTCGCCGACCGTCCAGTCGGGCTGCGGAAGATCAAAGCGCCGGGCCAGTTCTTCCGCCGTGGCGGCGATGTAGGCATCCTGCACGCGTCCGAGATCGCCCAACTGCGGTGCGAGGAGAGCGGGCGCGGCGGCGAGCGCGGCGGCGTTCGGGGCGGCGTAGAATTCGTCGAGGAAGTTCGCGAGACAGCGGTCGAAGGAATCGCCGTGTGCGGCGAGCCCGGCGACTTCGGCGAGGGTCTTGGGCCTCATACCTTGCCCTCCTCGAAAAGTCCCTCGACGAGGTACTGCGTCTTCAACGGGATGCGATTGGCCGGATAATACTGGGCCACGATTTCGAGCGCAGCGGACGCTGACCGCAATTGCAGGTGCCGGATGAGAAAGACAATGTCGTGCACGTCGGAGGCTTCGCCGGTGGTGCCGCCAAGGCGGGCAGCCATGCACTTCATCGCCAGCAGGTATTCAGGGACCGGCATGGTGAGGCGAAGATGCGGAAACTGCGGGAGGTTGCCGGCCGTCGTCTCGTGCCGGGAGGAGACATAGCCCTTCACGCCGTCGTTGAGCCAGTCGGCTGGCAGTTGCTGCTCCTCCCCGATGCGGCAGGCCAGATCGCGGATAATCGGCGTGGGCTGGAACAGGGCGTCCACATCCTTGGTCGAAAGGCGCGCGGTGAAAGCGAGGACCATGACCGTGCCGCCGAAGAGGCAAAGTTCGCCGGTGACGCCTTGCTTGCCGAGTTCTTCCGAGAGGGAAGCCAGGGCACGCAGGATGGCTTCGCGGGTGAGGGCGGAGCCGGGTGGTTGTTGCGCTGCGCTCATGCGGCTGACACGGAGTTTAACGGGAACCCAAGAGCTTTTCCACCTTAGCCTTCACCGCCGTATCCATCTTGATGAGCGGCGGCCAGAGGCGTTTGAAACTTTCGCCGGGGAGTTTCTTCGTCGCGTCGATGCCGAGTTTGCTGCCGCTGGCGATTTCGCTGGTGGCGTGGTCGAGCACGTCGGACGGGCCTTTGGTGAAGAGGCTGTCGCGCTGGGGGTCGGTGTTGGCGCAGAGGCGGAAGAAGACTTCGCTGGGCGGATAGTCGGAACAAACCGCGTTTTCGAATTCACTCGGAGTACGTCCCCGAAGCCAGGGTCCGATAACTCTGATATTACGTCAACTCAAATCCGCTGGAACGCGAACAAATCCACCGCTGCCCGTTCGGACCGCGAGGACAGTTTTCGCCAATGTTACCGAGCGTACTCGCGATGCGTCGACAAGAGAATTCAGGAGGCGCGGGAAACGAGACGGCAAGGCCTTTGCGCGAGAGATCGTTCTCACACTCCGACCTGCCGATGATCACGTCGCAGAAGCCGTCTCCATTACCAAGAGCCCGGACGGAACGAAGCTCATGGACACCCGCAGGGGGCGACACCACTGACGGTGTTTTGACTTCATTTCTTGCTGCACACAGCGAGGACCCGCTACCGGCGAACCGGTAGCGGGGTTCCCTCAGCAGTGCATTACGGGCAGGTGCGTCCCAAACGCTCCTCGCCGTCGGTCCCGAAACCGAGGGATCCTTGGCCGTTCGGGCAATCGTTCTCTGCGCCAATCAGGTAATAGAATCCGTTGCCAGCCACGGGAGCCTGAGGCTCGCTCGCGGCCGTGTCGCTAGCGTCGTCGGATTCGAGGCAGATCGCGCTCGTCATGAAGTCCGACGCGACGTCCGACCGCAGTGTGTCGTAACGAACGAGCGTGCCTCCAGGTGCGCTAGGCACGACCCAGCTCAGGGCGGTCTCACTCTGGAACCGCAGCGACCGGGTTTCTCCCGGACGGGCCCAGGCAGCGCCCAGCGCGTCGTCACAGTCCGTGCCGGAAGCCACTCCGGCTGGCGGGGCTGAGCTCCCGTAGTCGTCGCCGTCGGCGTCGCGCATGCAGGCCGTTGGGTTGTCGTTCGGCGCGGCGCCGGGGTGCGTCGAGGCATCTGTCTCGTCACAGTCGGTGCCAGGCGCAACTCCCGCAGGTGGCAGCGGGTCCCCGTAGTTGTCACCGTCTACGTCGCGCATGCAGGCCGTCGGGTTGTCATTGGAGGCCGCGCCGGGATGCGTCAGCGGATGCGTGTCGTCGCACTCGCCGCACTGCCTGCCGCCGGTCAGGAAGCATCCGCCGCAGCAGACGACGAACCCGTCGCCATCCGGATCGAGGCATGGACCGGGAACCGCTTCGAGCACCACCGATCCCGGGTTGTAGATGACGTTCCAGTCGATGTTGCACGCCATTTCCGGGATCTCGGTCACGGCCGCAAAGGTGCCGCTCACCGAGCCGGCCGTCAGGATGGTGAACGTCGTTGGCGCATCGGGGATGCAACCGTTCGTCACGCGGCCGTTCAACGTTCCCGAGAGCGTAGCCGTGCCGCCAACCACGAGCAGGTCGTTGGCCGTGCAGCCCGTTCCGGATGCCTCGACATCGAAGCTCCCGGACGAGCTCTGCACGTAGCCGCCGCTCGCGGCGAGCGTGCCCGGGGAGAGACCAGGGCTGACGAGACCGGAGCTGTTGACGGAGGGCGCCGTGATCGTGCCCGCCCCCGTGAGCGTGCCGCCCTGGATGTCCATCGCCGTGGCCGACTCCAGAGCTCCGCCGTTCAGGACGGTGGATCCAGCCGTCTGGGTGTAGCCCTGCGTGAACTTGAGCGTCCCAGTGAGTGCCTGCACGGCCCCGGAGCTCGTGAAGGGCAGTCCGATCGTGGTCGGGCCGGCCCCGGCCGACTTCTTGAACGTCCCCGCGTTCCGGAACGTGCTCATCGGCCCGCCAAGGCCGTTGAACATCAGCACGTCGCTGTTCTGGTTGTCCCAGCTGCCCGTGTTGTCGATCAACGCCGCGCTGCCCGTGTGAATCGGTCCTGTCCCCGTCCAGATCGCGGTGCCCGAGTTCTTCAACGTCCGCGAGATCAGCCTCTTCGAGCCCGCGCCGCTGATGCTCAAGCTTCCCGCGGCGTCCGTCAGCCCCGCTCCGTTCATCTCCCCGCCCGTCCAGCTCATGGCGCCGCTGACCGTCACCGTTCCGGTCCCCCCCAGTGAGCCCGCCGTCATCGTCAAGCTCGCGATGCTGATCGCGCTGCCGGGATTGACGGTCAACGCGCTGCCCGAAAGCTCCACCGCTCCGCCGGTGTCCCAGAGACTGCCCGCGTTGAAGTTCACCGTGCCCGAGGGCAGCTTCACCGTCCCGCCCCCACTGAGCTTGCTTCCACCGTCGAAGTTGTGGGTCCCGCCCGAAAGCCCGAGCGTCGCCCCCGTCAGATCGAAGGAACCCGTGTGGGTCCCTCCGCCCTGCAACACCAGGGTGCCGGCTTGCACGTCTACCGCCTCGATCGCTGCACTCTGGTTGTTGAAGACAATCTGTAGAGTCAGCGGGCCGGCCCCGGCCGACTTCTTGAACGTCCCCGCGTTCCGGAACGTGCTGATCGGCCCGCCAAGGCCGTTGAACATCAGCACGTCGCTGTTCTGGTTGTCCCAGCTGCCCGTGTTGTCGATCAGCGCCGCGCTGCCCGTGAGAATCGGTCCGGTCCCCGTCCAGGTCGCGGTGCCCGAGTTCTTCAACGTCCGCGAGATCAACCTCTTCGAGCCCGCGCCGCTGATGTTCAAGCTTCCCGCGGCCTCCGTCAGCCCCGCTCCGTTCATCTCTCCGCCTGTCCAGCTCATCGCGCCGTTGACCGTCAGGGTCCCCGCTCCCGATAACGTCCCCGCCGTCAGCGCGAACGATCCGTCGATCTGGGAGGCCGCGGCCAAGCTCAGGCCCCCGGCCGCGATCGTCAGCGACCCGGCGTTGACCACGAAGATGCTTTGCGGGGCATGCGTGCCGAGGATCGTCACCGCGAAGCTCCCGATGCAGACGTCGTCCGTGGCGCTCGGGAGCGTGTTCGTGTCCCAGTTTGCCGCGTTGTCCCACTGGCCGGTCCCGGCACCGTTGTCGAAATTGATCGTTCCGGGACATCCGGCGGCGAGCTCGTCCAGCTGCGTCAGGTAGCTGCGGCCACCATCGTGGGAGGGGGTCAGGGCCTCGAGCTGAGGAAGGTCCCGTGTACCCGTGGTCCCCGAGACCAGGACCCCCTCGGGTCCAACAGCGAGGCCTGTCGCCGTGACATCGCCTTCGCCGCCCAAGCGCCGTTGCTCGGGGCGTCTCGTTCCATCCGGGTCGAGTCGGACGACGAAGCCGTCGCGGCGGTCGCTCGTCCCGGCAAGCCAGACCCATCCTTTGTCGTCCACGGCGAGCGCGTTCACCTGTCCGTCGCCCGGCCCACCCGCGTAGCTCGAGCTTGCAAGCGTGGCGCCGTCCGGGCCCACCCGCGCGACGAACGCGCCGCCCAGCGCCCGCGAGCCCGTGCCCTCCGAAACGGTCCGGAGCCCGCCGACCAGAGGAAAGTCAACGGACGTCGTGCGTCCGGCCACCATGACGCCGCCGTCGCTCAGGGCCGCGATGGCGAGCCCCGCGTCGTCGCCCGCACCACCCAAGCGCAGCGTCTCGAGCAGCATCCCGGCTCTGGGATCGAGCCGGGCTACGAAGGCGTCTGTCAACGAGGGCTCTGCGGTTGGCGCCATCGGGAAGTCGGCCGAGCTAGTGGCTCCCGTCAGCCACACGCCGGTGACGTGATGAACGGCGATCGACTGGCCGCTGTCGTCGCCCGCACCACCGAGCAGGCTGGCGTAGGCGATCTCGCCGGCAGGGTCCAGTGCGGCGACGAAGGCGTCGGCTGGACCGGCCGCCTCGACCTGGAACGCACCCTGTGTCGTGGGGAAGGCCATGCCTTCGGTGCGGCCGGTCACCCAGACGTCACCCCACGCGTCGGCAGCGATCGAGCGTGCCTCATCGGCTCCAGTTCCGCCCAGCACCACCGCATACTCGAAGCTTGCGCCATCGGCGGCGAGCGCCGCCACGAACGCATCGGTCGGACCAGAACGTCGGTTTTCCTGGTCGAGCGGGAAGTCATGGGAACCCGTCGATCCCGCGATCACGACGCGCCCCTTGCCGTCCAGTGCGATCGTCCTCGGGACGTCATCCCCGCGACCCCCGAAGTAGGTCGAGTAGGCAATCGCGGAGCTGTCGATGGCGAGCTTCGTGACGACCGCTTCCCCCGCCGTCCACGCTCCACCCTGCTGTGGCAGCGCCAGACGTCCAGCGATGTATGCGTTGCCTTGCTTGTCGGTCGCGAGATCGACGTCGGTGGCGATGGCGGTGTCGGCCCTGCTGTCCTCGGCCTCGATGAGCACGGGGACGGCGACCGTGACCGCGCGGGTCTCGTCGCGGGCCTCGACCGTATAGCCGATCGCGATCCTACTGCGGAGGACTGCCTGGCCAGTCAGCTCGGCGCGTCCCCCATCCGACTCGTAGAAGAAGACGGGGGAGCCCAGACGGAGCTCGCCGTTTTCCGTGCGCAGCAACGCGCCTTGCGCCCCATCCCGCTCGACGGTGCCATCGATCTCGAGCGCGATGCTCTCGACGGACGCCCCCGGCGCCACGACGAACTGGAGCCTGAGACCCCGGTCATCGCCAGCGAGGACGAGATCGATCCCCGGATAGAGCTCCGTGTACCGCACGGTGGCGAACTCCGGGACGTGCGTCACCCAGCCCCGAGGCTCTTTACCGACGAGGTAATGCGCGACGCTGGCGAGTCGATCCGTCCCCGTGGGTACGACGCCTGCAGCGCCGCCGAGTCCGACGCGCACCGGCGTCAGGCCGTTCAGCAGCACGGTCAGCGATTCCTGCGCCACGAGCACGTGGTAAGCCGATCCCCGGCCGAGGAAGTCGATCGACGGCGCGGCCTGGCCCTGGTTGGCCTCGAAGCGCAGTGGCAACCCTGGATTCTGCAGCCTGTGACCATGCAACTCTGGAACCGCGGGAGCAGGCCGGTGCTCCACCTCGCCCGGCGAGAGCGCGGCCGGACCAGCCTGAGCCAGCAGGAGCGGCGAGAGCAGGATGCCGAGCATCGACCTGAGCACCGGGCGACCCGAGAACCAGAGATAGGGACCGTTCATGACGTCTCCGTGTTACCAGTTGGTAGCGACAGATAGGACCGCTGCGCCAAGATCTGTCTGTCTTCGGTACCGAGACCGTGCAGATAGCTCTTGGCCTTCTCGCCTATCTCAAACGGATCGCGGGAGAGTTGTTACAGCGCGATCTGCGCGATCGTCGAGTAGACTGGCGCGAGGTCAACACAAGAGAGGCCTCGTCGAGTGCACACGGTGGAGCGTCGTTCGTCCAGACCGGGGTCGGAAGACCTCCGCCACCTTGGCGTCAGCCGTCGAACGTGGCTTTTCCGATGCGCGGGGGGAGAATCGCACCTCGAGGCTGTAACAACTCACTAGTTCTCCGTTTGATCGATCGAGAGAGTCGCGATGAGAACGCCCGATAGCTGCTCCTCCTGCGGAGCCGCGCTCGTTTCCGATGGGACGCTTGCGGAGATCTGCGTCGCCTGCGCGCTCGCGCTGGCGCTGGAGCCCTCGAGCAGCGAGGACTCGACGGTCGCGGCCGCGAGCGTTGGCCGCGAGTCCTCCCGCTGCATCGGCCCCTATCGCCTCCTACAGAAGATCGGCGAAGGGGGCATGGGCGAGGTCTGGCAGGCCGAGCAGACCGAGCCCGTGCGGCGGCGCGTGGCGCTCAAGATCATCAAGCTGGGCATGGACACCAAGCAGGTCATCGCCCGCTTCGAGGCGGAGCGCCAAGCGCTCGCGATGATGGACCACCCCAATGTCTCCAAGGTGCTCG
>JANNRU010000590.1:0-8381 GCA_031401755.1 Acidobacteriota bacterium
GTCCTGCTCGGCTGCGCGCTGGTGGACGTAGCCCCATCGAACTGGCTACTGATCTGCGCATCCTCGCTCGCACTGTTCTTGGCCTTCACCAAACGTCGCGCCGACATCGTCGCCGGAGTCGCGCTCGAGCACCGCCCGGCCCTGGCCGGTTACACGGCAGGCTTCCTCGAACAGTCGATGGCGATCACCTGCGGGCTGACCCTCGTGACCTACGCGCTCTACAGCATCGACGCCGCTGGTTTCGTCGCGGGTCGCGAACTGGCCGGACTGCCCTTCGTCGCTTTCGCGCTGCTGCACTACCTGCGGCTGGCGCACAAGGAACAGACCGGCGGATCCCCGGTCGAGGCCGCGTTGAGATCGCCGATGCTGCAGGCCTGCGCCGCACTGTGGCTCCTCGCATCGCTGTGGAGCCTTCAGGTCTTCGGCTGATTCCAGGCCTCGACGAAATCGACCGGAAGCGGCGCAGACGCTCTGACGATCCCGCGGGCCGCCAGGTCGATTTCGATCTCGGCACAATGAAGCATTTGGCGTCGGGGGCCACCCCCGGCGCTCCGGGCGTCGCGAACCCCGCGGACCAGGTCGAGGTAGTCCGCGTCCGGCCGCCCGTACAACATGTCTCCCAGGATCGGATGCCCGATCGCTTCCATATGAACCCGCAGTTGGTGGCGGCGGCCGCTCAACGGGTGGAGATCGAGAAGGGTCCGATCGTCCCGGCGGCCGTGGACCTGCCATTGGGTTCGCGCCGGCAGACCGGTTCCGGCGGTCAGGCGCACGAAGACCTGCGACCGTTCGTCTCGCCCGATCGGGAGATCGACGCATCCCGCGTCCTCCTCGATCCGCCCGACCACGATCGCGCTATAACGCTTCCGGACACGTTGCCCGCGAAATGCCGCCGATAGCGCCGCAGCGCGGGTCGCGTCCTCGGCGAGCAGCAGCACGCCGCTGGTCTCGCGGTCCAGACGATGGGCGAGCCGCAGCTCGGGCTCGCCGAGCTGGCGCCGAATCATGCGGATCACCGTGTTCTCGAGGAAACCGTTGACGGGGTGGACCGGTAAGCCGGGGGGTTTGTCGATCGCCAGCCAGCCCGGACCTCGCGCGAGGATCTCGAACTTGAGGTCGAGAGCCGGCTCCACCGGAACGATCGTCCCGATCACGACGACGCCCTCGAAACGGACCGGCGCGGACGGTCGCGCCGGGACGCCCCAGGAAAGCTCGACTCGTTCGCGAATCGCCCGCTGGATCCGCGATCGCGACAACCCGGGAATTCGTTCGCCCAGGAACCGGTCGAGTCGCTTTCCGGCATCGCGTCGACCGACGCGGAAGCGGGTTTGAGGCTCCGACACGACGCACCCCTGCTCTTCTTGTGGAATTTGATCAGGGTATCCGAACGAAACCCTAGCGCAGGGGGCTGCTGGAATCCCGTCTTTTCGACGAGGCGATCCGATCGTGATATAAGGTTTGATGGTTTTCGCGCTGGAACCGCATCGCTTCGGTCGCGGAGTCACAGCGACGGGACGCAGATGGAGTGAATGGCCGCACGAAAGATCTTGGTCGTCGATGACGAACCCCTCGCCCGGCGCGCCACGATCAGGCTGTTGACCGAGGCGGGCTACCAGGTCAGCGCGGTGGCGACCGCGGAAAAAGCGCTGCGAGCCTGTCTCCGAGAGCAGTTCGACGGAGTCGTGTTGGATGCGCGGCTCCCGGGCATCGACGGTGCGGAGGCCGTGCGCCTCCTTCGCAGCCAAGGCCGATTTTCGCGAGTGGTCGTGGCGAGCAGTTACGGGGTGGGATCGATCGAGGCCGCGGTGCTCAGTGCCGGCGCGCTGGCGCTCTTGCGCAAGCCGCTCGACATCGGGCGGCTGATCGCGCTGCTCGGCGACCCGATCGAAGCCCCCGTCGCCTGTCAGGCCTAGTCGCCGTCTGCCGGGCCGGCTCCGTTTCGGAATCGCTCGAGTGCGTCGAGGATCGCGCGGTTTGCCGCCGGCATTTCGAGTTGCCGTAGGCGCTGGGGCGTGACCCAATCGACGAGGTCTGCGCCCGTTGATCGGAGGCTCCCTGTCGCATTCGTCGCGACGAAGACATGGAGGCGGACCGCGCGCTCGGCGTAGTCGTGGGACGACGTCAGGAGCAGCGAAAGCTCACCGGCGACCAGTCCCGTTTCCTCTTCGAGTTCGCGCCGAGCGGCAGTCGTTGGATCCTCTCCCGGCTCGACCTTGCCACCGGGGAACTCCCACAGCCCGGCCAGATGCCGGCCCGCTTCGCGACGCGCGACCAGCACGCGGCCCTCGCGCAGGGCGACGACGAGCGCGACCTCGATGCGCAATCGCCCCCCTAGCCGGCCCGTCGCCGGGTCCACGTCAGGGCTCAGTTCGGCTTCTTGGCGTAGTCGTAGAAGCCACGACCCGACTTGCGCCCGAGCCATCCGGCTTCGACGTACTTGCGCAACAACGGGCACGGGCGGTACTTCGGATCGCCAAAGCCGTCCTGCAACACTTCGAGAATCGCCAAGCAGGTGTCCAGCCCGATCAGATCGGCGAGCGCCAGCGGTCCCATCGGGTGGTTCATGCCGAGCTTCATGATCGAGTCGATCGCCTCGGCGCTGCCGACGCCCTCGTGGAGGCAGCAGATCGCCTCGTTGATCATCGGCATCAGAACGCGATTACTGACGAATCCGGGGAAGTCACGGCACTCGATCGGGGTCTTGCCCAGAAATCTGGAGAGCTCGGTCACCTCTCGCGCAGTTTCGTCGGAAGTGGCCATTCCGCGGATGATCTCAACGAGTTGCATCAACGGGACCGGGTTCATGAAATGCATGCCGATCACTCGCTCGGGACGCTCGGTCGCGGCGGCGATGCGCGTGATCGAGATCGACGAGGTATTCGTGGCCAGGATCGCGCCGGGGCGCACGACGCGATCGAGCTCGGCAAACAGGGCCGTCTTGACCTCGACCCGCTCGACCACCGCTTCGACCACCAGGTCGCGATCGGCGAGATCCGCGGTGCGGGTCGCCGGACGGATCCGCGAAAGGACCACGGCCGGCTCGTTCTCAGCGAGCTTCCCTTTTTCGACAAGCCGCTTTAGATTGCGCTCGATTCCGGCCAACCCGCGCTGAACGAGCTGCTCCTCGACGTCAAGCAGGATCACCGACAGACCACTCTGCGCCGCGACTTGCGCGATACCGCCGCCCATTTGGCCGGCGCCGACGACGCCCACCTTTGTCGTTTCACTCACGATCACTCCGCTCGTTCCTAAAGTCGCCTGATGCCCATGGCCACTGCATTGCCGCCGCCCAGACAGAGCGCCGCGATCCCGCGCTCGGCGCCACGATCCTCGAGCGCGTGGAGCAACGTGGTCAACACCCGCGCGCCCGATGCGCCGATGGGGTGTCCGAGCGCGACCGCGCCGCCGCGCACGTTATGTCGCGACGGATCGATGCCGAGGGCGCGACCGAGCGCGACCTGCTGGACGGCGAAGGCTTCGTTGATCTCATAGAGATCGACATCGTTCGCGCTCCAGCCGGTCTTTTCCCAGATCATCCGGATCGCTTTTTCGGGCGCCATCATGACCAGCTCCGGGGCCATCCCGCTCGCAGCGTAGGCGACGATCTCGGCCCGAGGATTGAGTCCCAGACGGCGCGCTTCGTCGGCACAGGCAATGACCAGTGCCGACGCGCCGTCATTGACGCCAGGGGCGTTGCCTGCTGTGACCGTCCCGTCCTTCTTGAAGGCCGGACGGAGCTTGGCCAAGGCCTCGATCGACGTGTCTCGTCGCGGCCCCTCGTCGGTGTCGAAGCGGATCGGTTCGCCCTTTCCGCGCGGAACCTCGATCGCCACGATTTCCCGGGCGAACTCGCCGGCGTCGATCGCGGCGATCGCGCGCCGATGGCTCTCGCAGGCCCAATCATCCTGCTGCGCCCGCGTGACGTCGTAGCGCTCGGCGACGACCTCGCCGGTCATCCCCATGTGATAGTCGTTGTACGAATCCCACAATCCGTCGTGGATCATCGAGTCCAGCGCCTGCTGATGCCCCATCCGGAACCCGTCGCGCGCGCCGAGCAGGAGGTAGGGTGCGTTGGACATCGACTCCATGCCGCCGGCGACCGCGATCCGCAGGTCGCCACAGCGAATGGCCTGTGCGGCCATCATGACCGCCTTCAATCCACTGCCGCAGACCTTGTTGACCGTGACCGCCGGAACACCGTCCGGAATGCCGCCATGAATCGCGGCCTGTCGCGCCGGGTTCTGACCCAGCCCGGCGCCGACGACGTTTCCCATCACCACTTCTTCGACCTGCTCCGGCTCGATGCCGGCTCGTCGAACCGCTTCGGCGACGACGGCGGAACCCAGTCGGGGCGCCGGAATCCCGGCCAGGCTGCCGCGGAACTTGCCAATCGCTGTACGCGTCGCGCTGAGAATCACCGGTTTGTGCATCGACCAGACCTCCCCCAAATCGCGGGCCGAAGCCACGGGACGTAAAAATCGATTCTAGCCCGACGATTAGCCGGGCGGCCAGCCAAACGGCCGTCCCCCGAGCACGTGGAGATGAACGTGGAAGACGCTCTGTCCGGCGGGCGCGCCGCAATTGTTCACGACGCGATAACCGGCGGAGATGTCGAGTTCACGCGCCGCTCGACGAGCGCCGAGCATCAGTCGCCCGAGCAGGACCACGTCGGCGTCCGCGGCCGCGTCCAACGAGGCGATGTGCCGCCGCGGGATCACCAGCACGTGAGCGGGAGCCTGCGGCGCCAGGTCATGGAACGCGAGGATCTCATCGTCGGCGAACAGCGATCGTGACGGGATCTCGCCCGCCGCGACCTTGCAGAAGATGCAACCCATCAGCGAATACGCTCCACGTCGGCACCGAGTGCCCGAAGCTTTTGTTCCATCGCCTCGTAACCGCGATCGAGGTGGTAGACCCGGTCCAGGACGGTCGTCCCCCGCGCGACCAGCGCGGCGATCACCAGGCTCGCCGAGGCTCGAAGGTCGGTGGCCATCACTTGGGCACCGTACAGCGGCGCTGGACCGTCGACGAGCGCCACCCGTCCGTCGACGGCGATCCGCGCCCCCATCCGGGCCAGTTCAGCGACGTGCATGAACCGATGCTCGAAGACGGACTCGGTGATTCGAGATTGCCCATGCGCCTGGGTCATCAACGCGAGATACTGCGCTTGCATGTCGGTCGGGAAGCCCGGGTGGGGCGCGGTGACCACGTCAACCGGTGCGAGCCGGGGCGATCGGCGAATCCGCAGGCCGCCACTAACGGTTTCGATCGGGACTCCCGCGGCGCGCAACGGTTCGAGCACGGCAGCCAGCGTCTCTGGACAGGCTCCGCGGACGAGGACGTCCTCACCGGCGAGCGCCCCGGCGACGAGGTAGGTTCCGGCCTCGATTCGATCGGTCATCACCCGGTGTCGGGCCCCGCCCAGCGCGTCCCGCCCCTCGATCACGATCTCCGGAGTTCCGGCACCGTGGATCGAGGCCCCCATCGCGTTGAGCAGCAGCGCGAGATCCACGATTTCGGGCTCGCAAGCGGCGTTGATCAGGACCGTCGTCCCGCGCGCCAGAGCCGCGGCCATCATCAGGTTTTCGGTTCCGGTCACGCTGGCGATCGGGAACTCGACGCGAGCGCCGACCAAGCGCGGGGCCTTGGCTTCGACGTACCCATGCTGGAGCGTCAATTCCGCCCCGAGTCGCGCCAGGCCCGCCAAGTGCAAATCGATCGGCCGCGCACCGATCGCGCACCCGCCCGGCAGTGAGACCCGTGCTCGGCCGTGGCGGGCCAGGAGCGGCCCGAGCGCCAGAACCGAGGCCCGCATCGTCTTGACCAACTCGTAGGGAGCTTCAAACGACGCCAGTCGTTCGACGCGAATTCGCCAGTGACGCTCGCCGACCTCGATCGCGGTGGCCCCGAGTTGCTCAAGCACGCGCAACATCGTGGTCACGTCGCGGACGCGCGGCAGATTCTCGAGCTCGATCGTCTCGCCGCTGAGCAGGCAGGCGGCGAGCGCCGGCAGCGCCGCGTTCTTGGCACCGGCGATGGCGACCTCGCCCGCCAGTCCGCGTCCGCCGGTGATGCGCAACTTATCCATGGGCCGCCGGCCATCATACCCCATGCGTTTCGGTTCGGTTGAACTACAATGCCCGCCGGCCACAAGGCGTGATCCCGGACGGGAGGGGTGATGCTCGATTTGAATCAAGTGCGGCAGCGATTCGACGAGGTCAACGCGGCGCTCGAACGACGCGGACTGCACGCGCCACTCGAGGAATTCCGGGACCTGGATGAGGGTCGCCGCAGCCTGCTGGGCCGGGTCGAAGCCCTCAAGCGGACGCGCAACGAGGAATCGAGACGGATCGGCGAGCTGGTCAAATCTGGCGGCGACGCGGCCACCCTTCGCGCGCAGGTTCGCGAGGTCGGCGAAGAAATCTCGCGCCTGGAGTTCGAACTCGGTACCAGCGAAGAGCGGCTGCAGACGTTGATGCGCGAGATCCCGAACCTGCCCCATTCGAGCGTGCCCACGGGGTCGAACTCGGACGACAACCCGGTCGTGCGCACTTGGGGCGAGCCGAAACACCCGACCTTCAACGTCAAGCCGCACTGGGAAATTGGAACCGAGCTGGGCATCCTCGACTTCGAGCGCGCGGCCAAGATCACCGGCACACGATTCGTTCTGTATTTCGGTGACGGCGCGCGACTGGAGCGGGCGCTGATCCAGTTCATGCTCGACTTGCACATCACCGAGCACGGCTACACCGAGGTGCTCCCGCCGTTCATGGTCAACCCCCAGGCCATGTTCGGCACCGGTCAACTGCCCAAGTTCGAGGCCGATCTGTTCCGCACCGAGCCTGGGGGCTATTACCTCATCCCGACCGCCGAGGTCCCGGTGACCAACATCCACGCCGACGAGATCCTCGCCGCCGACGCGTTGCCAATCGCCTACTGTGCCTACACGCCCTGTTTTCGCAGCGAGGCCGGTTCCTACGGACGAGACGTGCGCGGGTTGATCCGACAGCATCAGTTCAACAAGGTCGAATTGGTGCGCTTCGCCCGACCGGAGGAGTCCTACGACCAACTCGAACTGCTCACCGGACACGCCGAATCGGTGCTACGGCGGCTGGAGTTGCCCTACCGCGTCGTCACGCTCTGCTCCGGGGATCTCGGCTTTTCTGCGGCCAAGACCTACGACATCGAGGCCTGGCTCGCCGGCCAGGGCGTCTACCGAGAGATCTCGTCGTGTTCGAACTTCGAGGAGTTCCAGGCTCGCCGAGCCAAGATCCGCTTTCGTCGGCACGAGGGCGATCGCCCCGAACTGTTGCACACGCTCAACGGCTCAGGATTGGCCGTCGGCCGAACGCTCGTCGCGATCCTCGAGGGCTGTCAGCAGGAGGACGGCAGCATCCTGATCCCCGCAGCGCTTCGCCCCTATCTCGGCGGACAGGAGCGCATCGTCGCGCGCCGGCACTTCGGGTCCTGAAATGTGCGGCGGCGGCGGGCCGCATCGGCCATCATGGCCCCCTCGGAGGGATGGCCGAGCGGTTGAAGGCACCGGTCTTGAAAACCGGCAAGCGCAAGCTTCGTGGGTTCGAATCCCACTCCCTCCGCCACGCGAAAAGCGCATGATATCGATCGAATCACGGTCAGGCCCGCTCTCCGGCCCGTGCTCTAAACTGTGTATCGGCCGTGCCGATACGCGGATCGGGATTCGGCGTCGCGAGGTAAAGGCGGTAGGGTCGGGGATTGGCGCGGTGCACCGTAGATGCGGCCTATCTGTTCTTCCCGTTTCCTTTGGGAGTGCCTCACTAGCCACGTCGTGGTCTGTCGTGAAATCCCGAACGTCGATCGTCTTTTCGACTTGCCCACTGCTGTTGAATACGCCCCAGCTCGTCACTCGAGCCAAACCCGTCGGGGGAGAGTCCCGCCGTTCGCCGAGCCCCCCGCTGTCGGAGTAGGGACCGAGGTCGCCCCCGGCCCCCTCCACAGATCCGGACGTGCGGCATTACCGCATCCGGCTCCCACCTCAGGTGCTGACGCATAGGCGTTGCGACGGGTAGGGGTGACAGATCCGCGGGGGCGGGAGTCGGCATCGGGCCAGACGCCGGACCCGCGACCAGAGGACGTGCCGTCCCTGGCTGCGGCGATTGAGCGTCTGCCACCAGTGCCGGATCACCGCCCAGCGAAAAGCGCCGAGAGCGTAGCTGTTGCCCGGCACTCCGTAATAGCGCGCATGACCGCGTATCACATCGGCCGGTACTACGGGGCTGTCCGACTTCCCGCGCTCGTCCGTCATCGGCGTACGTCCTTGGACTTCCCGATGCGGCCTCCGGCTCCCTCAGCAGGAGGCAAACGCGGGATCTCCCGGCTCCCGTGCAGGATGTTTCCGTACG
>JANNRU010000591.1:0-3628 GCA_031401755.1 Acidobacteriota bacterium
AAGCCGCCGGTCTCGTCTTGCAACTCGCGAAGGCGACAGAGATGTTCGATGCGTTCGTCGAGTCTCTCGACGTGGCCGTAGAGGAGGGTCGCGTTCGAGCGCAAACCATGCCCGTGGGCGACTCGTGTCACGTCGAGCCAACGCTCGGCGTCGATTTTCTTGGGGTAAATTTCGCGCCGAACCCGCTCGACTAGGACCTCGGCGCCGCCACCGGGCAGGGATCCGAGACCTGCGTCCTTGAATTCCTCGAAGATCTGGTCGAGCGGCTTTTTGAACCGACGCGAGAAGAAGTCGTATTCCGCGGCTGTGAATGCCTTGACGTGGAGACCGGGGTCGATCTCTCGGATTCCGCGGATCAGGTCGACGTAGAATCCGTATTCGTAGTCCGGATTGTGACCGCCGACGACGTGGACCTCGGTCAACGATTCTCCCGATCGCCGCCGTACCTCGGCCAGCGATCGCTCGAGATCCCAGGTCCACCCGTCGCTCTTCGTTCGATATGGCCTGTAGAAGCCGCAGAACTTGCAGTCGACCGTGCAGACGTTGGTCGGGTTGAGGTGCATGTTGCGGACGAAATAGGCGTCATCGCCATGCCGCCGCTCGCGCACGAGGTTCGCAAGTGCGCCGATCGCCATCAGCTCCCGCGACCGCATCAGCCGTACGCCGTCGTCAAAGCTCAATCGCTCGCCGGACGCGACCTTGTCGTGGATATCAGCCAAACCGGCCGCGTGAGCCACACGTTCAGTAACCTGCGACATTCCTACCCCCGGGTTGACCCTGCATTATAGCCAAAACGGGGACGGGCACCTTTCTTACTCGGCGAGTAATTTGGGCCACTCGGCGTTCGCGCGGGCGATGCGGCTGGGGATGTCGGCTTCCCAGATTTTCTGAACTTTAGGGGAATAATTCAGGTAGAGCTTGCCGTCGACGACCTTCCAGGCTCGGGGATCGATATCGGCGGTGTTGCCCTCGCTGACGGCCTTGGCGCAATAGCCGCCGTATTGGGGGATGAAACTCTCGGGCTCCGCCGCGAACCGGTCGCGGTTCTTGGCGCTGGAGAACTGCCACTTGGCGCCGCCCCACTCCAAGTTGAAGGCCGGATCTCCTGGGACCGGGCGACCGTCGACGAAATAACCGACCGCGTCGTAGCCATGAAGGGCAACCTTGGCAGCGTCGACGTTGAAGGGTTCGCGGGCGAACGCCGGCAACGTCAGCGATAGGGCAACGAGGCCGAGGGCAGCACACAGGACGAGTCGTTCAATTCGATGCAGGATCACGAGGTACTCCTTTCGAGAGTGGGTCGACGCAAGGCTGAAATCCAAGCCGCAAATTCACGGCGCCTCAGAATGATGACCGCTGACGACAGGGCGAGCACGGCTACGGCCAAGCCGAAAAGTAGTCCTCCGTCGCCGTGGCCCGTCGCGGGATCGACGATCTCGATGCCGATCAGAAACAGGTGCGTGCCGATCGCGCCGGCCATCACCCCGATCGTGAGGAACGCGCCGAGCATCGGTGTCCCGGGATAAAGCAACAGCAGAGCGCAGGCCAGCTCCGCCAGCCCGGCGACGGTCGCGGCCGGCCTTCCGCCAAGGTCGGAGAAGATCAATCGCGTTTCGGGCGCGTAGGTGAACTTGAAGAACAGGGTCTGGGCCAGGATCGCGGCGACCGCGAATTGTGCGATCCAACTCGCCACTCGCGCACCGCCTCCGATTCGTGATTCCAATGTGGCAACTCGCATCGAGGCCTCCTCGATCCCTGGGATGCTTTCGAGAACCTAGGCTTTCAGGGGCGGCTCGGCTAGCGACTTGCCCGTGCGACCGGTCCGGGGCTCCCGGAAAATCAGCGAGCGCAACCGACGCGCAGGTGCGGGTCAAGCAGCGTTCGCAGGGCCTGTCGTGCGCGATGGAGGCGGATGTTCACCGCGTTGACTGTGATCCCCAGGAGGGCGGCGGTCTCATCGGGATCCTGCTCCTCGATGTCGCGCAGCAGCAATACTGTGCGGTAGCTTTCGGGAAGCCGGGCGATGCAGGCATGTACGAGCGCATGGCGTTTGGCCAGATCGATGGCGGCCTCGCCGGACTCCTGCCAGCCGGTCGCAGGCGCGATCATGTGCCCGTCCTCTTGGAATCGCGGCAACAGAGGCTCGATCGACTCCTCGGGCCGGCGACCTCGGGAACGGAGCTTCATCAGCGCGGCATTGACCACGATCCGATGGAGCCAGGTGCCGATCCGGCATTGTCTGGAGAACCCGTCGGCGTGACGGTACGCCGCGAGAAACGCCTCCTGAACGGCGTCGCGTGCGTCCTCGGGATTGCGCAGCAGTCGTTGAGCGACCGCAAGCATTCGGGCGGCATGGGCTCGGACGATCTGTTCGTACGCCTGGGCGTCGCCACGCTGCACGCGTTCGATCAACTCCGCCTCGCCCGGCGGCATCTCGAATGTTTCGCGGGCCGCGGCCCGTCCGGGATCTCCGGCTCCAGTCAGTTCGAGCGCATCGCTCACCGAGAACTCCTCCAGCCCCAATGCTGACCCTCAATTGTGTCACACCCTCTTTCGGGGGTGCTCACTCAATCTCGTGCGATTGCTCGGGCGTTTCCGCTCGGCAGGCCGCGGTCACCGCGCGAACCAGATCCTCTGGGACCCCCGGAGGAAACTCGGCATCGGGGTCGGCGAACGCCTCAGCGGCAAGCCGGATCGTGGCGCGATAATTAGCCAGGTAGTGATCGCAGTCCCGGCAAATTACGAGATGTCGGGAGAACTCCTCCCGCTCGGTCGGCGTTAAAGCTCCATTGAGGTACCGATCGAGGAACTCGATAAAATCCTTACAGGTCATGACGGGTCCTCGCTGAAGGGGCCTTTGGGTCGGTCACCGTCTCTTTATGCCGACGGCAACGACTCGGATGCCGGAGGCCTTCCCGGGATTTCAGGGGGCCAGCGGGCCGCTCCCCACGGTTCGCGCCTCCGCGGGGACGCTCACTCGGCGAACAACTCACCCAACGTCTTCGACGGGGTGATCGGGAAGTTGGCCATCACTTCACTCGCGTGGTCGGCGAAGGATTCTTGGCCCGTCCGGTCCGCGGTTCGGTGCGGTCGGCGATTGAGAATCGAGCGGTCGGGACCAACCCCGGCGCCCGTCGATGTCGCGTCGCCTGCTCGTAGGCGTAGGCCAGCCGGATCAACTCGACCTCGGTCCACGCCGTGCCGATGAAACTGATTCCGATTGGCAATCCGTGGACGAAGCCGGCGGGCACCGTGATCGCGGGATAGCCCGCGACGGCCGCCGGGGTCGAGCTCGATCCGATGTAATGGTCGCCGTTGACGAGGTCGGTGATCCACGCCGGCCCTCCGGTGAGGCCGACCAACGCGTCGAGATCGTCCGATTTCAGCGCTAGGTCGATCCCGGCCACGCGCGACAGACGCCCGTTGGTCTCGAGCGCCGTGGTGTAGGCCTCTTCGGTGAGTGGACCTTTCTTGTCGGACATCAAGAACAACTCTTGCCCGAAGTAGGGCATCTCACGGTCGCGTTGCTTTTCGTTGAACGTGATCAGATCCGCGAGCGTTTTCACGCGCAGCCCGCGCCGGGTCGCCAAATAGGTTTGTAGGTCCGTCTTGAACTCGTAGAGCAGCA
>JANNRU010000592.1:0-9515 GCA_031401755.1 Acidobacteriota bacterium
GGTGGCGGTTCTTGGTGAAGAACTCGGAGACCGAGATCTCCCGTTGCCGGGAAGCCATGCTCTGGGCGTCCTCGCGGCGACGCTGGACCGTCTTGCCCTTATCAGCGCTGCGCCGCTTCGCCGGCGGAGCCTCTTCGGCGAGTGCCTTCAGCTTGGCGCGCGGGGCGGACGCCGGGCCAAGAGCCCCGCGCTTGGAGTCGTCATCGAAAAGGCCCACTTGATGATCAGCGCGCACCTTGCTCGAGCGTTGCGGCATGGTCGAGGAACTCCGCGGCGCAGGAACGAAATGAACCCGCACGAAGTCAGCATTCTAACGCAGTGCGCGAACTTCCGGGAATCCGACGGTTCAGCTAAGATCGACGGTCGATGAGTTACCGTCGATTCAGTTTTCAATGGGTGGCGCGGGTTGCACCCCCTGGAGGCCGCGCGTCGTGGGTCATCGCGGCGGCGACCCTGTGCGCCGGATTCCTCGGCATTCTGATCCTGCTCCCGCCGTGGCTCGAAGGGCTCGGGCACCCTGATTCCTCTGCGTGGATTCGGTCGTGTTTTTCTGGAGTCTGCCATCAACGGCCTGAACGTAGTCTCGATCTCCGGGGTCTACCGCTGGCGGTGTGCGCCCGTTGCGCTGGCCTCTATTTCGGAGCGATCGTCGGTGTTGGCCTCGGCGGAACGCTCCTCGTCCGCCGAGGTCTCACGGCGCGGCCTGCGCTACTCCTGCTCGCTGTTGCGCCGACCAGTGCCGACGTGATCGCCAATCTGGTTGGGCTCCCGGTTCTACCCGCGTTCGGTCGAACGCTGTCCGCGATCCCCGCCGGAGCGGTGCTAGCCTGGTTTTTTGCCGAAGCCTTGACCGACCTGTTCTCGAGGCGCCCCGCCGCAGCATTCGTTGATCGATCGCGCGCGACTTCGCGCGTGACCGGAGGAGGATAATGAACCAGCGCTTCCCGAGTCCATTGCAGCCCGCGATCATCTCCGGTGGCCTCTTCGGGCTGTTGGTCGCGCTACCGCCGGTCCAGTTGGTCAACTGCTGCACCTGTTGTTCCCTGGTGATTGCCTGCGGTTTCTTCGCCTCGTTCCTCTACTCCCGAAACTGTGCCTCCGCCGGCGTCGAATTCAGGCCGGGAACGGGCGCGCTGCTCGGTCTCGCAGCGGGCGGCGTCTTCGCGGTCGTCGCGGTCGCGGTCGACGCGCTGCTCACGGCCTGGATCGGACTGCCGATGCAGCGGGCCCTGATGGAATGGGTCCGGGACCTTCCAGAGATCCCGCCAGAGCTCAACGGTCAGATCGACGTCTGGCGCGACGCGCTCGAGTCGCATGAGTCCTCTCCTTTTCGCGTGCTGTCGTTGATTTGGTCGCTGTTCGTTCATCTGGTCCAGGGCGCGGTCTTCTCCACCGTCGGCGGGTTGATCGGCGGAGCCGTGTTCAAAAAAACTCCCCGTGCCACGGAGCAGAACGTGTACGACATCCCCACGGATGCACCGCCGAGTCCCTGAACCGTCCGCCCGCGGACACGTGTCCGCCGGCGGTCACTCGTGTCGATCTAGTTCGCGAAAGGCTGGGAAAAAAGCGACCTGGAGTTGGTCCGCAGTTTGCTCTTGACCCGCCTGCGGGGGGAGCGTTGCTCCCGACCGTCGCTCGAGGGTTCGGGACCCCCGCGGGCGACGGGATGGACCGCCGGGTGGAGGCCGGGTTCATTCGAGGAGGCGGCCCGCGCCTCCACCCGAATTGTCACGGTTCAGGCTCGCCCCAGCCGGGCGAGTAAACTGGGCGGCCGACGAATCCGCTGCCCGGAGGTGCTGTGAGCGTAGAATCGCTACCCTTTCTCGATCCGGATGCTCCGAAAACGCCGGAGGTCGCGAGCGTGATCGTGCTGCCAGTGCCGTACGAAGGCACTGTTTCCTACGGTCATGGGACGGCCCGAGGTCCCCAGGCGATCCTCGCCGCATCGCATCAAATCGAGTTCCACGATGAGCGCCTCGGTTTCGAGCCGCGGCGCGCCGGGATCTGGACCGCCCCACCCCTCGTCGTCGAGGGAGAAGCTCCCGTGGACGTGGTTCGGCAAGTTCGCGCGACGGTCGGTGAGTGGCTGGATCGCGACAAGTGGGTTGTCATGCTCGGCGGCGAGCACTCGATCACCCCGGGAGCTGTGGCGGCCGCGCGTGAGCGACACGCGGACCTCGTGGTCGTGCAGTTAGATGCTCACGCCGACTTGCGGGAAGCCTACGCCGGCGATCGGTTCAGTCATGCCTGCGCGATGGCCCGATGTCTGGAGTACGCGCCGGTCCGAGCGGTCGGGATTCGTAGCTTCGGACCCGAGGAGGCCGAGAAAATGCGCCCGGGGCTTTCGGACTACTCGGTGCTCTACGGCTGGGAGCTAGGCGAAGCGGGCTGGATCGACAGGGTTCTGGATGGGCTTGACGGAAGATCCGTGTATCTGACGATCGACGTGGACTACTTCGACCCTTCGATCGTCCCGGCGACCGGGACCCCGGAGCCGGGCGGCGGAACTTGGTGGCCGACACTACAACTGCTGGACCGGCTCTTTCACCGGACGCAGGTCGTCGCCACGGACGTGGTCGAGCTTGCCCCTGTCGAAGGCCTTCACCACCCGGACTTCACGGTGGCCCGCCTCGTGCACAAGCTGATCGGGCTCGCCACACGCCGGGGGGGACGGGCTGAAACGCCCGGAACCGCAACGACTTGACCCGCTGGCTCGCCTCCGCCTAAGTTCTCTGGTGGATGGTCACCGGTTACAACACGGATGTGGCGCACGACGAGCGGGTCTTTCACGTCCAGACCGAGGATCGCGGACGCAACCACCCGGTCATCGACTCGGTGATCTACTGCGGTGGGGAGATCGTCGCGTCGCGCCGAACGCCCTACGGCGAGCGCTTGGCCGATCCGGCCTTTGGGGATGAGGCGATCCAGCAGCTCCTCGATGAGCAGCACGCCCGGGTCATCCGGGAGGTCCGCAATGGACATTACGACACGGGCGGTATGCGGCCGTTCGGACATAGTATTGTGACCAACCGAAGCTTCGACGAAGTCGTCGCAACTGCGCTGATCGAGGCGATCCCCCTGGCAGCGATCCAGCTCAAACTCACCGGGCCGCGGGTTCTGCGGGAGCGAACGCGAGCGACGTTGCGGCTCGAAGTGCGCGAGAAAACGAGCGAACGCCCGATCTGTGGGGCGACTGTGATCGTCGAGTTAAGGACGACGCCCGAAAGAACCGGGCGAGCGCTGCTGAACGCGCCTACCGATGAACGCGGTCGCGTCGAGGCGGTCTTGAACCTGCCGGCACTCGGCGGTACGGAAGGGACGCTCGTTTTTCGGGCGGACGCGGCAGGCTCGGTCGCCGAGATAGAGCGCCAAGTGCAAGTCGCGCGCCCCCGCACGATCGCTACGGTCGACGAAGTTTGAGCGTGTGACCGCCTCGCGTACGCGGGGCGCAGCGACTCAACGCAAGTGCCGCGCGCGGTCCGAGGTGGCACGCGCGATCTCGCGGTCCGCCTCCCGTCGCCGCGAATCCTCGCGCTTGTCGTACTGCTTCTTGCCGCGCGCCACCGCCAACTCGACCTTGATCCTGCCCGATTTCAAGTAGAGACGGGTAGGGACGAGCGTCGTGCCGGCCGGCTCCATCTCCTTGGCCAGCTTACGAATCTCGCGGCGATGCAACAGCAGCTTGCGCGGACGACACGGGTCGCCGTCTTTTCCATCCGAATTGGAGTACGGCGTAAAATGCGCGTTGAGCAGGAAGACCTCGCCGTTCTGCAACTTGGCGAAGGCTTCTTTCAAACTCACTCGGCCTTCCCGCGCGCTCTTGACCTCTGCGCCGGTCAAAACGATCCCCGCCTCAAGTCGATGGTGGAGATGGTATTCGTGGGCCGCCGCGCGATTACCAGCGAGATCGCGACCTTCCGAGTCCGGCTTGCGAGCAGAGGGCATGCTAGGGATGTCCGGCAGCGGAGAGTCCGCGCGCACTATAGCAGCGCCGCACGCCGCTAGTCGTCGATTTCGCGCAGTTCCGCCAGTCGTCGCCGCAGCTCCGCTCGACCGAGATCGAGTTGGCGTGCAGCCGTACGAAGCGCGCGGCGGTGATCATCGCCTTCGCGCTCGAGGGCCGCGCGCCAGACCTCCCGGATGCGATCCGCATCCGTGTCCAGGCGACCCTTTGGCGGGGGGCCCGTTAGGCCGGCCATCGCCACCGTGATCTCCCCGCGGACCGTGGGTTCGAGCAACTCCAGGATACGGGCGGGAGTGCCGCGAAGGATGCTCTCGTGGAGTTTGGTCATCTCGCGACCCACCACGAGGGTTCGTTCTCCGAGGATCGCGTCGATGTCCTTCAGAGTCGCAACAAGGCGAAGCGGCGATTCGAAGAAAACGATCGTCCTCGACTCTTGCCCGAGTTCCCGCAGCCGTCGCCGCCGTTCGCCGGATCGGTGCGGTAGGAAGCCCTCGAAGACCCAGCGATCGGCCGGAAGTCCACTTACAGAAAGCAGGGTGCCGGGCGCCGTGGGTCCTGGGATGGGTACGACGCGAAAACCGGCTTCCCATGCCGCAGCAACGAGCAAAGCGCCGGGGTCGGAAACCGCAGGTGCACCGCCGTCGCTAACCAGCGCGAGATCCTCACCGGTGGCCAACCGCTCAATGACCGGCTTGATGCGCGCCTGTTCGTTGAAGCGATGGCACGAGATCGTCGGCGTGGACAACCCGTAGCGGGCGAGAAGCTTGGATGTGCGGCGGGTGTCCTCGCACGTGATGCAGGCAACCTCCCCCAGGACCCGTTCGGCGCGCCGCGAGAGGTCCTCGAGGTTTCCGATGGGGGTGGTCACCACATAGAGCGTGCCAGCCACCTGCGGACCATAGCATGCGGGATCTTGGTCGGGACTCCAACTGGTTCCGCCATCGTCGCGCACGTAGACTGCTCGCATGCGAAATCGATCATGGCATCCGTGGGAGGCTGGGAATTGGCGACGCGGTGGGAGAACGCTCGGCCTCCTTGCTGGAATCGCCGGTCTCGGTTCGGCGCTCGCGTTCGGGGAAGGCGAGGCCAAGCACCCCCGGGTTCACCGGGATGGCAGTGCCCTCGAGGAGGCGGTAGTCGAGGCGAACCGCGAGTTCCTACGCGAACATTCCCTGCTCGCGCGCGCGGCGTTGGATCGGGCCGCCGAAGCCTGTCGCGTGGTTTCGTCGGACGAGGGGGGGCCGTATCCCTCCGAACTGGTCAATTTCGATCGGGCGTTTCATCTCACTCTTGATAAAGCCCGCGAATACGCTACGGCAGGACGGATCGACGATGCCTTCAATCAACTCGTCTGGGTCCAACGCTCCTGCTTGTCCTGTCATCGGATGGCGCGTGAGGCCGGAATCACGGTCGTGCTCCCGGAGACGCCACCTGTCGGGGAATCCGACGGCAGCGCGAGCCCAGTACCGGGTCGCTAAATGCGCAGTAATGGCGTCTTTAGGGCCTAACTGACTCAACTGCGCCAAGATGGTTGGGTTCCGTTGCCCACCGAACGGGCCATCGGCGGCAGAAGTCGGCGCGCGGTCGTGACAAAACCGATCGCGATTCGCAAGAAAAGCTTGAAAATCTTCACGATTCCGGGTACGTTCGGCCGGGCTGCCCATCCAGACCCAGCAAGCGCCAGGCGATGGCCCGGATCTTTCATATCCGTCATCACGTCGGGGTTTGCCGGGTGCGGCATCTTCGGAATTTCACAGAATCCACCGTGGATCTCTCGGGGGCGTACGAAAAATGATCAGAGCGGCGAGGTTTGATGACTCGGAGTTGTTGGATTCGGAGCAGGACGCGCCAAGCGAGGCCCAGGAGGTCCGAGCGGCGCTTCGGGTGAAAAGGCGCCCCGGAGGCGAGCCGCCGAGCGATAAACCGACGGCAGCGATTCTGCCGATCTACCTCCGGGAGATGGGCGCGACGCCGTTGATCGACGAACATCAAGAGGTCGCCCTCGCGCGCGAATTGCAGTCGGCCCGCGAAGAGTTGGCGTTGTTGGCCCAGAAACTCCCTGGTTCCGTGCGCGCTTACGTTCTCGATGGCGGGCTCGCCGATCCCAAGCTCGGCCGCGAGTGGCCGCTGGACGACCTGGAGGAGTTTCATTCTCGCCTACTCCGGCATGCGAAGTCGCAACTCCGGCCCGACGCCAAGCTTCAGCGAACAGTCCAGCAGGCTCGGCAGATCAAACGCCACATCGACCACGCACGCGATGCGCTGATCCTGGCCAATCTCCGCCTCGTCGTGCACATCGCCAAAAAGTACCTGAATCATGGCATTTCGTTCATGGATTTGATTCAGGAAGGCAACATCGGACTGATGAAGGCGGTGGAGAAGTTCGAGTACGAGCGCGGCAACAAATTTTCGACCTACGCCTACTGGTGGATCAAGCAGGCCATCGAAAGGGCGATCGCCGACAAGGCGCGCGTGATCCGGATCCCGGTTCACGTCAACGAGAAGATCAAGAAGATTTCGCGTGTCTCCCGGGAACTCGCCGAGACCCTTGGCCGCAAGCCGACGCCCGCGGAGATCGCTAAGAAGCTGCGGATGCCGATCGCCAAGGTCGACGAGATTCTCGGGGTAGTCCAGGACCCGCAGGCTCTCGAGGACATGTCGGCCGACGACGACAGCCCAAGCCTGATGCGATTCGTCTCCGATCCCAACGCTCCCTGTCCCCTGGAAAAGACGGTCGATCGCGAGTTGCGTGAACGGGTGAAGGACACTCTCAAAGTGCTCAGCACCCGCGAGGAGGAGATCATCCGGCTTCGCTTCGGGATCGGTCGGGATATGCCCTTTACCCTCGAGGAGATCGGCCGGGTGATGGGCCTTTCGCGCGAGCGAGTCCGCCAGATCGAGGCGACCGCGCTCAAGAAGATCCAGACGGCCGAAGAGAGCACTCACCTCCGGGCGTTCTTGGACGCCTGAGCCCGGCGGCTGCCGCCCTACGGAAATTAGCCGCAGGGTTTGCTGCGCGAATGCCGCAGCGGCTGGATGGGAGCCGGGTTGCCCCCGGGGAGTCTGCGTAGACTTCCCACCGTGAGGCCGTGGGACCCCGGGGGGGCGCCGGAGATCGGGTATGAACATTTTCGAGTTGCGCCGAGCCTATCACCACTCGCTGGACAATATGCGCGGATGGCTCGGTGACACCGCGCTGTCGGGCGGGCTGACCGTCCTCGACCGGCTCTCGATCCTCGACGCTTGGCAGCAGGAGATGGTCGAGTTCTTCCAGAAGAACAACCACTGTTTTGCGTGCAATCGTCGCCTCGACCGCTGTCGCTGCCCGAGCGAACTCGTTTAGCGTCCCGGTTCGCTCCGATTACTCGACCCCGGCGCTTGACAGCCCGCAGCACGAAGGCGAGACTTCTTCGCCGCGACTGTCGAGCGCCCGGATGCTATTCGAACACCGCCAGGCCTCGCGCCGCAAGACCGTCCAATCGTGCGCTCTCCTGCTGTCGTGCGCGACTCTGGTTGCGTTCCCGGTCGGGGCCGGGCCGGCGCACGGCGGCAGTGGATTGCCCCCCGGGATCGAGATCGATTTCCAGGGCCAGTTGCGGCTGTCGGCAAACGGCGCCCAGGAGTTCGACGGGCCAGTGACCGTTCGTTGGCGGGAGAGCCTAATCCAGGCCGATCGCCTGTCGATCCGCGATGAGCGTCATGTAGAGGCCGAAGGCAACGTGCTCATCGTCTGGCCAGGCGGACGGATCATCGGATCGCGTCTTCACTATGATCTGGAGACCGAGCGGGGTGAGTTCGAGGAGGCCAGCGGACAGGTCCTGTCCGAGTTCCAATTTCGGGCGGATCGCGTGGAGAAGATCGGTCCCGATCTGATCCGGCTGCGGTCCGCAACCGTGACCACATGTACCCAACCGACACCGTACTGGTCCTTCGCGATCTCCAGCGCGACGATTCGCGTCGACGGCTACGCCAGAATGTGGAACGTCCGAATCCGCGCGGGAAAGCTCCCGGTGATCTATCTCCCTTATTTGGTCTGGCCGGTCAAAGAAGGGCGCGCTCTGGGTCTTCTGCTTCCCGAGATCCACGACTCGGCAGAGCGGGGACGGGTCTTCTCGCAAGCCCTTTTCATTCCGTTAGGACGTAGCGCCGACCTGACGCTCGAGGGCCGCTACTACACTCGGGCCGGGCTCGGAATGGGGGGACAGTTTCGCTGGAAGCCGAACAATTCCGGCGACGTCGTTACCGACGGGTTCTACATTGACGACAAAATTGACGGAGTCGGACGATATCGCGCATCCCACCAGCAGACGCAAGAGTTCCTGAACGGTTTTCGGATGATCGCCGACGTCAACCTTGTCAGCGATCCGCAGTTCTACACCGACTTTGAACGCGAATTCAACCTGATCTCGTCGCCGACCGTGTTGACGCGCCTCGAGTTCGTTCGCAACGGCCGATGGACGAGCCTCAATGTCCGTGAACTCCGGCGAGAGACGCTCAGCGCCGAGCTCGTCCAGTCGACGCTGCCGGAGATCGAGTGGCGTGGGCGAAGTCGCCGATTGGGAAAGTCTCCACTGTACCTCTCGTTCGAGAGTTCGTTGGCCTCGATTCGTCAGACCGATGAACTTAAGGACTTCGAAGCCGACTATTTTCGGGCCGATTTGGCGCCGGTGCTATCCCTGTCGTGGAGTCCGACGGCGTGGCTCGATGTGACACCGCGCGTCCGTTACAGGTTGACGCACTATACGCAGAGCCTGGGGGAGCCTGGTACGGATGGCCGCCGGCCTGCGGTAGATGAGTCCCTCACGCGGCAACTGCTGGCGTACGGCGTCGACGTGGTCGGTCCGAAGTTCTTTCGGATCTTCGATACCAAGAGTCATACTCGTTACAAACACACGATCGAAGCGCAGGCTTCCTACGTCTTCGAGCCAACCTTCGATGAAGCCCGCGACATCATCCTCCTGGACAGTGACGTCGACAGCGTCAACTCGTCAGGTGGCGGCGACCGTATCGCTTACGGAGTGGTTCAGCGATTCTTCAAGCGGCGGCCGCGAGCGCGGGTCGCGTCCGATTCAGCGGTGTCGAACGTTGTCTGGGCCGATACCCGCGGGCAAGCCGTACCCGTACCGTCGGACTCGGAACGCAATGCGTCCGGGGCGGCGGTCGAGCCCGTGGCCCCCGAACAGGAGCGGCCATCGGAGCCGTTCGAGATCGCGACGCTCGAGCTACGGCAGCAGCGCGTGCTGGACGGCGAGATCAGCCGCGCAGATCTCGACGGCGATACGATCGAGGAGACGACGAGTTCCTCCTCGCCGATCCAACTCGTCGGTCGATACAATCCCGGTCCCGCGGCCAGTCTGGATGTGCGCGGTTCGTGGGATATCCTCTACCGCCGGATCGCCGACGCCAGCCTATCTGCAGAGGTGCGAAACGAACTGGCGCGCCTGCGGCTCTCGGTCTTTCATCGGGCGGGACTGGGATTCCAGGATGTCGACCCCGAACCGGAGGTGACTTCGATTCGCCGAAGAGCCGGAAGCACTCAAGTTCGCCTGAC
>JANNRU010000593.1:0-1820 GCA_031401755.1 Acidobacteriota bacterium
ACGATCGTCGAGCCGACCTCGGGGAACACGGGCGTCGGGCTGGCGATCGCGGCAGCTCTGAAGGGCTACCGCCTGATCTGCACAGCGGCCGACAAGATTCCCAAGGAAAAGATCGCGTTACTCGAGGCCTTTGGAGCCAGAGTGATCGTCTGCCCGACCGGTGTCGCGGCCGACGACCCGCGCTCGTACTACAAGGTCGCCGAACGCATCCGGGACGAAGAAGGTGCGTTCTTGCCCTATCAGTACTACAACCAAGCCAACCCGGAAGCCCACTATCGATCGACCGGCCCCGAGATCTGGCGACAGACGGACGGCCGAGTCACCCACTGGATTGCAGGAGTCGGTACGGGCGGGACCATCAGCGGAGTCGCCAAGTTCCTCAAGGAGAAGAACCCGGCGGTTCGAGTGATCGGAGTCGACACGGTCGGAAGTGTCTACGCCTTTTACCGCGAGCACGGGCGGCTGCCGCCGCCGGACCAGATCCACCAGTACCTGATCGACGGGATCGGTGAAGACTTCATGCCCTCGACCGTGTGGTGGGACTACATCGACGAGATCCTACCCGTCGACGATCCCTCGGCCTACCGTGCGGTCTTCGAGTTGACGCGCACGGAAGGTATTTTCACCGGGAGCTCGGGCGGCGCAGCGGCGGTCGGGGCGCGGAAGATCGCCGCCGATCTGTCGGATGACGCGCTGGTCGTGACGCTATTTCCCGATTCCGGAGAACGATACCTGTCAAAGCTCAACCGCGAGTGGCTTGGTTCCCACGACCTCGTCGTGGATTGAGCGGGCATCGAGGAGCGGAGCATGTGCGGAAAGCCTGGCTGGGAGCGACGATGGGGTCTGGCGATCGTGCTAGCTCTGGCGCTGAACTGCACGGGGCGAAACGCCGAATCGGAGGAGCTCCTCTCGACTTTTTACGACAACCTGAGTCGCGGGAATTATGCCGAAGCGATGGCTCTCTATTCGTCATCGGCGGCTGAGAGCCTCGAAGGCGCGAGCGATGCGTTCGCCGACTGGGCCAAGGAAGAGACACGCTCGGGAACGGTGACCGGGGTCCGCGTGCTGCAAGCGACGGAGGCCGCGACCGATTCGACCGTGGTCGAGTATGAGGTCCGCTTCGCCGATGGGTCCAAGAAACGCGGTCGGGTGACTCTGATGCGCGAGGATGGATCCTTGAAGATGGGCCTGGTGGGCTGATCGGAACGGTGCCCACCGCGGCGGCCTCGCGATAGGCCGCGGCCCGGCGTCGATTGGACGACGGCCGAACCGCGGCCTGTCGGTTCGATCAGGCCATCGCCTTCAGGTTCTTCAGTGGTCGGACGCGAATCTTCGAGGTCGCCGGGCGAGCGGGAACGTCCATCAACTCGCCGGGTTTGAACGGATTTGGAACGTTCTTCCGTGCCTTGCGGGCCGGGACCTTCCGCCGCTCGATCTTCACCAATCCGGGGAGTGTGAACATCCCCGGGCCTCGTCGTCCGAGGCTCCTTTCGATCTGTCCGCCGAGCGACGCCAGAACGGCGTTAACATCTCGACGCGTGAGTTCCGTCTCGTCAGCGATTGCGGTGACGAGTGCGCCTTTGCTCATCGACTTCGGCTTCTTTTCGGCCTTCGCCATGATTCTAGGATCCTCCCTTCGTGACCAATTTTGTTCTCGATAGCCCCCATCGTTGCGACGAAGCGGGGCCAGTGTAGCTGCTTCCTCGACGCGATTCAATCATCTGACAGGCCTCCGGAGCTATTTTTTACGGGGTATGAGCGATTCCAGAGTCTACATGTCCCGGGCAAACGTACGGTAAAAAAAAAAATAACCCAACATT